>DASYBA010000452.1:0-10619 GCA_036501005.1 Candidatus Xenobia bacterium
CTACCGGACCTGGAGACGACCGTCAACAAGGTGCTGGGTGTGGTGTCCCGCCTCAAGGCAGCCCGCCAGGCCGACCTTTCCAAGGCCCAGGCGGAAGCCGCCAGTGCGGCCAAGAGCCAGTTCCTGGCCGACATCAGCCACGAGCTGCGCACCCCGCTGCACGCCATCATCATGTATAGCGAGCTCATTCTGGAGGAGCACCGCAATGACACAGACTTGCAGCGGGATGCCAGTCAGATTCGCATCGCCGGGCGCCACCTGATGACGCTCATCAACGATCTGCTCGACTATTCGAAACTAGAGGCGGGGCGCCTCGTCTTGAAACCTGAGGTGTTCTCGGTCGCCAAGCTGGTATCGGAACTCGCAGGGTTGATGAAAACCGCCCTGGCCGGTCGGGGCAACCTGCTCCAGGTAGCGGTCGGAGACGGGGTCACCGACATGAATGCGGATCTTACCCGAGTTCGCCAATGCCTCTTGAATCTGCTGTCGAATGCGTGCAAGTTTACTGAAAAAGGGCTCATCACCGTGCAGGTCGTGATAGAAGGAGAGGCACTGGTGTTCTCGGTGACCGATACGGGTATCGGCATGACACGAGAGCAGTGCGGCCGTATCTTCGCCCGCTGGGAGCAGGCTGACCATACCACCGCCAAGAGCTATGGGGGCAGCGGCCTGGGTCTGGCCATCACCTCGCAACTGGTGGAACTGATGGGGGGGCGCATGGGCGTGGAAAGTTCCCCCGGCCAGGGCTCGGTCTTCACCATCCGCCTCCCCGTGGAGGTACCCGAGAAGGTCGGCTGACGCGGCCGCCCATTACATCTGCGGCAGCGTGTGGATGCCCAGCAGGTCCAGGCCCAGATGGAGGGCGTCGGCCGTCAGGCGGCAAAGTGTGAGCCGGGACGTGCGTATCGGCTCGTCTGCCTTCAGGACGGGGCACTTCTCAAAAAAAATCGAAAAGGCAACCGCGACGTCGTATAGCCAGGACGTCAGACGATTCGGCTTGTAGTCGATCAGGGCCGCCTCGAGAGCCTCCCCGAAACGCAGGAGCACAAGGCCCAAGGCCCGCTCGGCTTCCTCACCCATCTGGACCGGCCCGACCAGGCTTTTCGGCTGCACGTCGCCCTTGCGGAAGATCGCCTGGGTGCGGGCATACGCCATCTGCAGGTACGGCCCCGTGTTCCCCGTCATGGCCAGCATCTTGTCCCAATTGAACGTATAGTCACTGGCCGGGTTCTGCGACAGATCGGCATACTTGACGGCCCCGATACCCACCTCCCGGGCAATCTCCAACAACTGCGCTTCCGACAAAGACGCACCCCTCTCGTTTTCCCGTGCCAGCAGAAGCGCCCGTTCCTCCGCCTCGTCCAACAGGGCCTCCAGCTTGATGGTGTCGCCACCCCGGGTCTTGAACGGCGTGCCGGACTCGCCCAGGATGCTCCCGAAGGCCACGTGCGCCATGCCCACCTCGCCATACCCCCAGCGGCACGCGATCTCGAACAACTGCTTGAAGTGCAACTGTTGCCTTCGATCCGTCAAGATAATGAATCGATCGCAGTGCAACTCCTGTACCCGGTATCGTATGGCCGCCAGGTCTGTCGTCATGTAGAGGTGGGCCCCATCACTCTTGCGGATGATGGCTGGGGGCTCATCCTGCCCGAAGAACACGACGATGGCCCCTTCACTCTCCTGAGCGATGCCCGCCTTAACCAGCGACGCCACCGTATCGGACAGCAACGAGTTGTAGAAGCTTTCTCCGTGCCACAGGTCAAAGTGCACGTCCAGCCGATCGTAAAGCGTTTCGAAGGCCCGCCTGGAGGTCTCCATGAACAGGCGCCACAGCCGCAGGTTCTCTTCGTCGCCCGCCTGCATCTTCGCCAGCTCCGCCCGGATCTGATCTTGCAGCGCCGGGTCGCCGGTCGCCAGTCGATAGATGCGCTCCAGCTCAGCGATCGGATCCTTTTCGAACTCGCTGGTGTCGGCAAACTTTCGATAGCCGACGATCAACGCCCCGAAGGCGGTGCCCCAGTCGCCCAGGTGGTTGTCGGTAATCACGTGATGTCCGGCGAACCGCAGCATGCGGGCCAGTGCATCGCCGATGATGGTCGACCGGATGTGCCCCACGTGCATGGTCTTGGCCACGTTGGGTGAGCTGTAGTCGACCACGATGGTCTCGGGCTCGTCGACGCGGCGTACGCCGAGGCGCTCGTCATGACACATCTCGTCCAACCGCGCCCCAATCCAGTCCGCCTGCAACCGGAGGTTGATGAAGCCAGGCCCGGCAATCGCAGGCTCGTCGCATATCCCCTCGACCTTGAGCGCCGAGACGATCTGCGTGGCCACCCCTCGGGGGTTCAACTTCATGGCTTTCGCCAGCCCCATGGCCGCATTGCACTGGTAGTCGCCAAACCGTCCATCCTGCGACGGCACCACCACCGGTTCCGGGGGTGCGACCCCCAGCGGCGCAATCGCGGCCCGGACCCGCTCCGACAAGATCTCTTGAGGCGTTTTCATGGCAGCCTCAAGTTGGCCGCCCGCAGCCCTCTCCCTTCACACACGTTCTATCTCCAGACGCGCGCCCGGGGCCCCCAGCGAAGCGAGGGGGACAGAGCCCTCGAGGAGGCGCCAGCTAGTAGCGCGAAGCAGATGCCGCACAGCTCCCCCGAGTTGCCAGCCGGGGGGGCCCCCAGCGAAGCGGATGGGGGGCGGAGCCCTATGAAGCAGGTCCCCTCCATGGCACGTGGAAACTCGACGCATGCGGCGGTGGATGTTGGGTTTGAGCGTACTCTCCATGCTAGGCCTGGGGGCCACCAGCGGCCCGCTGAGCACCGCCACCAGCCCGCCCACCACCATCAAGACGCTCCTATGCACGCCCGAGGCCGACAGGGTCACCTTGGAGGCCGACTACGACGGGTCCGCCACCCCCTTCATCTACATGAACCAGGACCGGGGCACCCTCAACGTCGACCTGAACGACGTCGACGCCGACACGCTCCTCCCGCCCGCCCTGCTGCACGACGACCTCGTCGCCGGCTCCCACGTCGACCACCCCACTTTCCGCCGCGCCATCTGGGTCATCAACCTGCGCTACCCCGTGCCGGGCGAAAACCTCACCATGCAGCGCAGCCCGGGCAAGCTCGTGATCCAGATCCTGCGCCACGTCGCCCACCAGGAAGCCAGCGCCCTGGCCACCGGCGTCGACTGGGGCCGCTCCGACCTGTGGAACGATGGACGCATGCTGACCGTCAACCAACTGGTGGTCCACCCACAGGACAAGGCCGTCCACCTCGACGTCGCCCTGGCCAACGACCCCAATCGCCGCACGCAACCCACCAGCACGCAGGTGACCTCGCAGGGCGCGCTGGCCGGCGTCAACGGCGGGTTCTTCGAAAGCCACCAGGGCCCGCTGGGTCTCATCGTTTCACACGGCAAGCTGGTCTCGCCCCCGGTCGACTACCGCCCGCCCCGCACCACGCTGGGCATCAACCCCGACGGCTCCATCGTGATGGACCAGGTGAAGCTCGACCATGACCGTCTCGTGGGCGTCCACGGAACGGACTGGTCGAAAGTCGAAACGGCCCTCGGCGGCGGGCCGCGCCTCATCCGCGACGGTCATGTCGAAATCACCGCGGAAGAGGAGGGCTTCGGCAGTAGCGGCAACGATATCACGTATCGAGCGGCCCGCACGGCGGTGGCTCTTTTGCCGGACCACACGCTCCTCATCGTCACGGTTCGGCCATCGGCCGAAGGCGAGCGGTTCGGCCTCCGCTTCGCCGAGCTGGCCGCTTATCTGGAGGGCCTGCACGCCACTGACGCCATGTGCCTCGACGGAGGGGGTTCGACGGCCATGGCCGTGGGCCAGAACCTCGTCGATCACGTCCCCGGTGCCCGGGACGAGCGTCCGGTGGCCGACACGCTGCTCGTATTCGACAAGGCGCCAGCGCAATATCCGAATCGACTGGACCTTACCCTGGACCACCTCACCGCCCCCGCCGACGGCACCACGGTGGTGTCGGGAGACGCCCACGTCTACACCGCGTCCGGCCAGCCCGTTCCTGACGGCACCGACGTCGCCTTCAGCACGTCGCTGGGAGCCCCCCTCGGCACGGTCAAGACGCAGAACGGGGTCGCCCACGTCAGCTTCACGGCGCCGCCCATCCCGCTGGCCGCCGAAATACGGGCTCGCTGCGGCATCGCGCAGGGCTATGCCATGGTCCACTACACGCTGGGGCCGGCGGCGCACCTCTACGCCCGGGCCGTTCAGTCCCCTGGCTCCGTTCTGGGCAACGCGCTGACGACGGCGACGAGCCCCTCGACCGATGCCACGCCCAGCCCCTCCCCGAGCGAGCCCATCTACACGGTCGACGTCCTGGTGACTGATACGGTCGGCAACCCCCTGGTCGCAGAGCCCATCACGGCCGACTTCAACCAGACGACCGGGCGGCAGTACTTCACTCGCCTGAGCGATACCAACGGCACCATCACGGTCGCCGGCCTGGGCCAGCCGGGCGGCCTCCACATGACCTTCTCCAATCCCACCGCCGGGAGCCTCAGTCTGACGCTATCCCCATGAAGGGGCTGGGTTTACCCCTGTCGGGGCTCTGCATGCCGATCTCCTGGATGGTCTATCGATTGTTCGACCGGCCGCCGACCGCCGGGGCCCAGAAGGTGGCCTGAGAGGGTTTTCCTGGAGTGCTGAGAACTCTTGCGGGCTCCCAGGCTTGAAAGGATGCGCATGGCCCGACACAAGGAAGACGATGGCTCCAAGCCCATCGAAGAGACGACGCCCGATTCCCGCAGGACCCGCTCGCGCAAGAAAGAGTTTCCTTTGCAGCGCAAGGGCTGGGGCTACGATCCCATGCTGGGGCTGGAGAGCATCCGCACGACCATGAACGAGATGCTGGCCGAGCTCTTCGCCAAGAAGGGCACGTGGGGGGCCGATCTGCCATGGGAGCCAACCGTGGACCTGTACCAGGAGGGCCAGGAGCTGGTCGTCGAGGTGCTGTTGCCGGGCGTGCAGAAGAAAGAGCTCCAGATCCATGCCACCCGGGACCTTCTCATCGTCAAAGGCGAGACGCACAACACCCGCCAACTGCCGCCGGATCGGGTGCACACCCAGGAGCGCCGCTATGGACAGTTTGCCCGCTCCATCCCGCTGCCGTTCGAGGTCGACCCGGAGGCCATCAAGGCCGAGCTGAAAGACGGCGTGCTGCTGGTCACTCTGCCCATCCATGGCGAAGAGACCAAGACTTATCGAATTGATATCGAATAAATGCGATTGCTGATCTCCGGCGGGGCCGGTTTCCTTGGGTCCCATCTATGCGACTATTACCACCAGCGGGGCTGGAACGTCGTCTGCGTCGACAACCTGCTGACCGGCAGTCGGGCCAACATCGCCCACCTGGCCGGGCACGACCGATTCTACTTCCTGCCCATGCGAGCCGAAGACGTGCACCCGGAGTCGGTACCGGATCCGCATGAGCGGCTGGATCTCGTGCTCCACTTCGCCAGCGCGGCCAGCCCTGAGCACTACCTGGAGTGGCCCATCGAGACTCTGTCGGTCGGTTCGGACGGTACCCGCCGCATGCTGGAACTGGCGCAGCGTCACCGTGCCACCTTCGTGATGGCCTCCACCTCGGAGATCTACGGCGACCCGGAAGTGCACCCCCAGACGGAGAGCTACTGGGGCCACGTCAACTCCATCGGCCCGAGGTCGTGCTACGACGAGGCCAAGCGGTTCGCCGAGGCGATCACCATGGCGTTTCACCGCTCGCACCGGGTCGACACGCGCATCGTGCGAATCTTCAACACGTACGGTCCCCGCATGCAGGCTGGAGACGGACGCGTCATTCCCAATTTCATCACCCAGGCCCTGGCCGGGCAGCCCATCACCGTGTACGGGAGTGGCGAGCAGACCCGCAGTTTCTGCTTCTATCAAGACCTGGTCGCCGGCATCGCCGCGCTGGCCGAAAAGGGCGGGCCGGAACCCGTCAACATTGGCAATCCGAACGAGTTTACCATGCTCGAACTGGCGCGCCTGGTCATCGAGATGACCGAGAGCGCCTCCACCCTCGAATTCTGCCCGCTGCCGCAGGACGACCCCCGTCGTCGGCGGCCGGATATCACCCGCGCAAAACAGCTACTGGGATGGGAACCCCGCATCAGCTTGCGGGAGGGCCTGCAGCCCACCATCGCCTGGTTCTCCAGCCAGCACCCACAAGCTGTGGAGGCACGCTAGGAGACAACCAACATGAAAATATCGATTATCGGAGCGGGGTACGTCGGCCTGGTGACCGGCGCCTGCCTGGCTGAACTGGGTCATGACGTCCTCTGCATCGACAATGACGAGAACAAGGTGCGGTCGCTGCGGAGCGGGCACATACCCATCTACGAGCCGGGCCTGGATCAACTGGTGCAGACGCACTCGGAAGAGGGGCGGCTCCACTTCTCCACCAGTATTGAAGAAGCGGTCGAACATGGGAAGATCATCTTCATCTGCGTGCAGACGCCTCCCAAGGAGCACGGGGGCGCCGATCTGTCGGCGGTCGACTTTGTTTCCAAGCAGATTGCCGCCCACCTCACCGACTATCGGTTGATCGTCGAGAAGAGCACGGTGCCGGTGCAGACCGGCTCGTGGGTGCAGGAAACCATCAAAGCCCACATCAAGCCGGGCGTCGAATTCGACGTGGCCTCCAATCCGGAGTTCTTGCGGGAGGGAACGGCCGTCAAAGACTTCCTGCACCCGGACCGGGTCGTCATCGGGACGGACTCGGAACGAGCCGTCACGCTGCTGGTGAAGCTCTACGAGCCTCTAAACGCCCCCTTGCTGTTGACCGACATCAAGAGTGCCGAGCTCATCAAACACTCGGCGAACGCCTTCCTGGCCATGAAGATCAGCTTCATCAACGCCGTCTCGCAAATCTGCGAGCGGTCTGGCGCCGACGTCACCAAAGTCGCCATGGGCATCGGCATGGACAGCCGTATCGGACTGGACTTCCTGCATGCCGGTATCGGGTGGGGCGGGTCGTGCTTTCCCAAGGACCTGGCCGCTTACATCCACATTGCCGATACTCTCGGCTACGACTTCCGCTTGCTGCGCATCGTCGACGAAATCAACCAGCACCAGCGAGTGGCCGTCGTCGACAAGCTGGAGAAGGCCCTCGGCAAACTGGACGGCACGTCCATCGCCGTGTGGGGGCTCGCGTTCAAGCCGAACACCGACGACCTGCGGGGCGCGCCGTCCATCGATATCGTCAAGGCCTTGCGGGAGCGGGGCGCGGAGGTCCGGGCACACGACCCCGTCTCCATGGAGAAGGCTCGCGAGTACTTTCCGGGCACGACCATGTGCAAAGATCCTTACGAGGCGGCAGAGGGCTGCGATGCGGTCGTGCTGGTCACCGAGTGGGCCCAGTACCGGGCGCTGGACATGCCCCGGGTGAAGCGCTCGCTGAGCCGCCCGGTGCTGGTGGATGGCCGCAACCTCTTCGACCCGGGCCGCATGCGCAGCGTCGGCTTCGATTATTACGGGATAGGCAGAACCTGAGATGGGGGGCTCAGCCTCTAAGCAGGGAACAGAGTGTCCCTACTAAATTGTTGACCCCGACATGAAGAAACCCATCCTGCTGACGGCGGCCTTGTTGATCCTGACGACGTGGGTCGGTCAGGCGGCGGGAGCGGCCTCGGCGCCCAGCGTCGAGGAGCTGTTCACCGCCCTCAAGAACGCCAACCCCGGATTGACCGACTACCAGTCGGACATCCATATCGATCTGCACGTCAACTATCTGGTTGCCATCCCGCTTGACCTGCACGGCAAGTACTACTACAAGCGGCCCGACCATTACAAGCTGGTGCTTGAGCACGCCCCGCAGTTCGTGCAGAAATACCCGCAGATCTTTGGCTGGAACCTGCCGAAGTTGGAAGACTTCAACTCGCGCATCGTGGGCCAGGAGAACGTCGACGGGTTGCCCTGCTGGCACGTCTTCCTGACGCCCCGTCACGAGATGGGCGACCTGCAGGGCCAGGAGCTCTGGATCGATCGCCAGGCGGCGGTTTTCCCTCGCCAGATCGTGCACTATCGAGACGCGGGTCAGATCCTCATTGAGGTCAAGTACACCACCAAGGATCAGTACCATCTGTTCGATACGATGAAGGCCGCCTTCTCCTTTCCCAAAATCCACCTGACCGCGACGGCTGACGCCAGCTATTCCAACTACCTGGCCAACCAGAAACTGCCTGACGCCTTTTTCAAGAGCGGGCCGTGAGCGACCCCGGCCTCCGGTTCTGGCGCATCGCGGAGCGGGGGCTGTTCATCCAGAACCCGCTCGCACGCCGCCACGTGCGGGCCCTGGGCAGGCGGGCCGGGCTGCAGCCCGATAGCACGGTGTTGGACCTGGCTTGTGGCATGGGCGGTCCGGCGGTGATTCTGGCCGAGACCTTCGGTTGTCACGTGGTGGGCCTGGAGCGGTCGCCCGCGTTTGTACGCGTCGCCCGGCGCCGCTTCGAGCGGCGGGGGCTGACTGATCGCCTGCGGGCGGTGGAGGCGGACGCCCGGCAGATGGAAGTCGACTCGGACGTGCCGTTCGACCTGGGGCTGTGCATGGGGGCCGCCTTCGTCAAGGGAGGGCTCTCTCGCACGGTGGAATGGCTGGCCCGCTACGTCCGGCCCGGGGGCTTCGTGGCGGTCGGAGAGTGCTTCCTCCGTCCCGGCGCGCCTTCGGCAGCTCGGCAGCAGCCCGACCAGTGGACGGACCTGGCGGGCACGGTGGAGAGGTTCGAAGCGGCGGGAGTGCACCTCCATGCGATGCACGGGGCGACGCAGGACGATTGGGATCGATACCTATCGACCATCTGGTCGAACGTCATGCGATACGTAGCCCAGCACCCCGACGACCCCGATGCGGCCTACTTCGCCGACCGAGTCCGTCGGGGCCAGGAGGCCTATTTCTCGTGGGAGCGAGACTACCTCGGCTGGGCGCTGCTCCTGGGCCGAGCAGAGGGTATGAACCCCTGACAGTGCTCTTTCCCGTTCGCTTTCATGCCGGCATTCTGAGTGGCGCCATCGCGGTCACCTACCGCACCTGGAGCAGCCCGCACGTCAAGCCGGGCGGGCGGTATCGGTTTGGCCTCCGCCATCAGACGAACGACTACCTCGTGGTCGATTCGATAGAAACCGTCACCCTCTCCAGTTTGCGAGAAAGCCATGCCCGATCGGCAGGATTCAACACCCTGAAGGAACTGAAAGAGACCGTCAAGCGCTATCAGAAGCCCGGCGATCATGTCTATCGGATTACCTTTCACTACGACGCCGACCAGGAGGACCCGCGGGTCGCCCTGCGATACGACCTGTCCGATCTGGCGCCGGTCGTCGCCCGGCTGCGCCGCATGGGTTCCTGGACGGGGCGCGTCCTGTCCCTCATCGCCCAACAGCCCCGCGTGGCGGCCTCCCGCCTGGCGCCGAGCCTGGACCAGGAGACCCTGCCGTTCAAGGCCGACGTGCGCAAGCTCAAGGCGCTGGGCCTCACCATCAGCCACCCGGTCGGTTATGAGCTGTCGCCCCGCGGACGCGCCGTGCTGGATCTCCTGGCGCCCGCCTCTCATCCATAGAGGCGGAACCCATCGGTAGCCCAAGGTTTACGGGATTCGCAAACTGCTGAGAATGTATACAACTGGATAATTTACAACACAGCGGGCATTGTGACATGACATTTTTGACTGCAAGGCGGGCGCGGCCGGGGAGGCTGCCCGTCGTTTCCCTATACTATCTTTTCAGTATCGTTCGGACCCTCCGGCGACTCGCCGTTCGAACCCTGCCTGTGCTGGCGGCCGGTTTGATGTTGCTGGTCAGTGTTCACCGCTTGCCCAGGCCATGGGCGGCCGGGGGCCCGGCGCACCTACGGCCGGAGGGACAGCACGTACCCGTGCTGGCGCCCCGGCCGGTGGTTCCTCGCGAGGTCGGTGCGGCGATCGATGCCGCATACTCAGATATCCGCTCGCGAGGTTTTCGTCCCGAAATCGAGACCGTATCGGACAGCCATTCGTCGGCGGGCGTGGTCCTATCGCAATGGCCGCTGCCGTCTTCGCTGTCGCCTCGGGGCAGCCACGTCCTGCTCTCCGTCAGCGGGCCCCGCTCGCGGTTCCGCATGCCGAGCCTGATCGGCGTAGACGCAGCGGCGGCTGATCGGTACCTGTCGAACCAAGGCATCACCCTGTTGGTTCGTCGCGGGTATACGTCTCGCTGGCCCGCCGGGGTGCTGGTCGACCAACACCCGGCGGCCGGCTCCAGCCTGCCACCGCACGGCCAGGTGGTGGCGGTTCTCAACGAAGGCGCCCCGGTGGTCCAGGCCCCCGCGCCGGCTGTGCCCCAGCCGGTCAAAGTGGTGCCAGCCTTGGTGGGCAAGACGTTTGGCGAGGCCCGCTACGCCGCATGGCAGAACGGCTTCTTGCTCCAGGCGCAGAATTCGACCATGCCCGGCGACTCTTTTCTGGTGACGAGCCAGAGTCCCACGGCCGGGTCCCGATGGACGGTACAAAGCGGCCAGAACGGGGCACTTCCCGTCGCCGTGACAGTATCGGCCCCTGAATAGGAGCCTGGCGGGCCCACCCCGAAATGGACTAACCGTTCAATT
>DASYBA010000453.1:0-9543 GCA_036501005.1 Candidatus Xenobia bacterium
CGACGGATGACGCTAGCCATCTCAGTTTCGACCACCATCAGACGCTTATCGGAAACGCCCGCATCCTCGGTCACCGGGCGGTCATCCGTCTCGCGAGTTACAGGGTCCCGGACGTGATGGATGAGCCCCTCGCCCGACTGCATTCCGCCTGTGATACAGTCTCGTCGCCACGCCCCGCATACCTGCTGGAGGAGGGCCTGGATGTGGCCCCAGCTCGTACCTTTTCGGCCCTTGGCGGTTCTTCCAACAACAGCAACGAACAGGTTCGCATAGTGTCGCGTCGCCTCCGCCGAAAAGTAGGCCGTGCGGCCCATCAGGTTGCCAACGGCCGCCAGAAACTGCACCAGCAGGGCGGCCGGGTCAGCCTCGGTGTGAGGCGCCAGCAGCCGCAATATGTCTCCGGTCACGCCATGGTAGGCTGCCGGTCCAATAGGAGAGGGCCACCGCTCGGCAGGCTGTCCGATAGCGAGAGCGAGTGCTGCGGGCGTGGCAGCCGGCGGGGGTGCCGTCGGGGCAGCCAGCACGGCCTGGAGGCCTGCCCGGCCCAGGTGCTCCTCGAGCACCGGGATGACGTCGCCAGGAGCGGCCAAGACGGCCTGCATGATGGCGGTGTGGCGCTCGTCGGCAGCCGGCATGGGCTCGATGGGCATGCCCATGACCCGGCCAGCCAGCCATCGGGAGACGTCGTCGGGGGCCGGGGCGTACGGGGTCATAGGCGTGTTCCCCCAGCGTCCACCCAGGCCTGGACAGCCGCCGGGCTGTATCGGACCATACGGCCTATGCGTACCGACGGGATGAGCCTCTCGCGTGTCATCCGATAGACCCGGGCCTGGGACAGCTTGCCGCCGTCGCCGTAGATGTACTCTGCAACGTCGGCCGCTGAGACGAGCCGCCCGGCCTCGAGGAGGGCCTGCCAGCCACCGGAGCTCATCGTCGGCATCAGCGATAGACAGGCCGGGCGGCCTCCTCGGCTGTCCGGAGACGGGCGAGGACTAGCTGTCGGACGTAGGTGCTCGGGGGGAGCCCTTGCTCAGCCGCCAGGCAACGCACGACGGCGGCCTGATGCTGGGTCAGGCGGACATGGATCTGGGTATCGTATATGGGCTCGGCGCTCATCGTCTCGTCTCCTGGCATCACGGTCTACGAGACGATGATAGTGGATGAGTCGGGGCCCGTGTGGCGAGTCTTCGGCGGGTTTTCGGCGAGTCCTCGGCGGCAGTAGCGAATGTTTAGCGGTTCAGGACGAAGGCCTGGCGCTCCGGCGATAGCAAATTCAGGGCCTCAATTGTGGGCTGGATGCGACTGAGAAAGTCGCGCCACGTCCGCGCCGCGATTCCGGTTGCTCTCTCCATCTGGGCGGCTGTCGGTGGGCGCTTGAGGCGTCGTCGCTCTTGGCAGTACGCAATCACCTTCTCCTGTTGGGTCTTCGTGGGCTTGTGCACGATGCAGTGGGGGCACTCCTGGACTAGTCGGATCTCCGATAAGCAGGTGGGACACTGCTCGGGGTCAGGCCCCTCAAGCGCCGGTATCTCCTCAGCCTGTGCGGCCTGCTGGTTGGATGGCGTCCGGGCGGCGGTCGCCACCTCAGGGACATCCTGGGCCGGCAGGACGGGGGCCCAGGAGGCCATCACTTCGATAGCAGCATTGTACTTCGGCAACTTTACGCAGAAGTGCTCGGCCCAGGCAATGAACCGCACCAGCGCCTCGCACAAGTCCCGGCCATGCAAGCAAAGGCCGCTGGGCACGATGCTGTCACCGATGCCATCCGGCCAGTAGTCTTTTTCGATGACACGTTGGCAGGTGCGTGCCCACCTGTCCTCCGGTCCGGTCGCGGTAGAGAGACCTCGTAGCAGTAGCAGTGTGGTCTCGTCTCGCTCCTGGGGCAGGCCGGGCAGATCGCGCAGTAGAGTGCGCGCTGTGTCCAAAATGACCTTGCGACCCTCCCCTCTCGGATCGATGAAACACCGTCCCAGCAACCGCATCCACGCGGGGAAGACCTCGTCCTGCAGGGCCAGCAAGCGTAACAATAGGGGGCGAACCTGCTCAAATTCGGGCGCCGACCCGTCGGCTGGCAGCTCAGGGCACAGGTTGTCTTGGAGGGCCTCTAAGATGTGCCGGCCGATGACCGGACTCTCGGCCCGTGATTCTGCCATGACGCCTCCCGGTCTCTCCCGGTCCGCTCGTGGGGGGACAGAAGAGACGGGCGGGCCACCGGGAGGAGGACCACGCCCTCGAGTCTCGAGTCTCGCTCTTCCTGGCGGGCCTCTTCCTTTGCTTGACCGTGAGTCCTTTCTCAACCTCGCTCCCTGGCCCCGGGCCGGGACCAAGAGGGGTAGCCGACGAACTCTTCGCTTGGGACCGTCATGGGACCGAACTCCCCCAAACGGGCCGAAATCAGGGAGAAGAACCTTCAAGCCGACATGCCATAAAATGGCTTACCTACTTAACTATTTACCACTCAGCAAAACCGGCCAGAAGATGGCTTGCCGTTCTCATAACCCGGAGGTCATTGGTTCAAATCCAATCCCCGCAATGTAGAAGAAACCCAGGCAACACCTGGGTTTCTTACTTTTCGGGCAGGGACCGAACTGCTGAAAACCAGGTGCAACAGTGAGCCTCGAACGGCGACCTGCGAGAATGTGATGAGGACCCAGCCCCTCTGCGTGATAGTTGGACCCAAGCAAACGATGGTGGCGATCTGGGACGACGGCGTGGAGTACTTTGCGGGTCGTCCGCCTCAGCAACTTGCAGTCGCTCTGGGGGCCGTTCCCATTGAGGGAGACCTCATCATCGCCCACGGACACGTATCCATAGCTCCGCTACAGAGCGGGCAGCCGAGCCGAGGCTATCCGCTACTGCCGCTTCTCGGCAATACCCCCTTCAGCCGGCCAAATGCGGTCCTTTCATGAATTTCCTTCATAGGATCGTGTAACGCACCGGCACCGTTACATGAGGTGGATGTAACGCCCAAGGGCGGTTACATTTCGGTGACCGGTATTGAATATCTTATCACCGTGTCCGACAAGAGGCAGGAGGAACGAGATAAGGGACGGTCCTGGACGCGGGGCGGGATCAAACGTAGCCCTGCCACCCCGGGCCGGAAGGCTCGACGTCCACCGTGAAGCGTTGTGCCGGAAGAGACCCGATTTGCGATCGGTCGACGGCCGGGGCGGTCGTCGACGTCCGGGTGCGCGCCGCCCTCTGCAAGGCCGCTGCCTGAGGGTCTCCCGCCTCTATCCTCTCGAGCCGCGCTCGGTTGAGGCAGGATCGGCTGCCGGTGGGGCGGCTGGCACACGCGTCGACGGGCTCCACCCCGCGGACCCCAAAAAGCTGCTCCGCGGTCAACCGCGTCATGCCACATGCCTCCACCTACAGTCTAGCAGCGGAGTATTGACAAGGCTTCAACTCCGGGTTATCTCTTTGGATCGACGGCTACTCTAGCTTCAAGCGATCCGAGCGGAGGATCTCCATCTCCGACTTGCACATGTTGCAGATGTAGATGGTGCTGCGGCCGTCTTCGTAGGGCTCCAACCGGTCCACGCTGCGGAAGCAACGGGAGCACCGCTTCAACGCCCGACCCTGCCCCAGTCCGTCGATCAGGCGCGCAAAGTTGACGGGGAACGTCACCGACCGGTAGTGGTAGATGAGATAGACCAGACCGCCGAAGGGCCCCAGCAGGACGAGGATGACGAACCAATACAGATCGCGACGATTGAGCGCGCAGTCGATCATCATCAAGACGGTCAGCAGAAAACCCAGGATGCCCAGGGGACCAAACATGACTTGATCATCGGACAAGGGGGGACGTCTGTCAAGAGATTCCGAATGTTGGGGGCACTCGTCAGGAGGTAACCATGCTCAGTCCTCTCGCCGGCAAGCCCGCTCCCCCTGAGCTGTTGATCGACGTCGCCAAACTGAGAGACCAGTACTATTCGGTTCGCCCCGACCCGGAGAACCCCATGGAACGGGTGCTCTTCGGTACCTCCGGCCATCGGGGTTCAGCGGCCCGGGCCACCTTCAACGAGGCCCACATCCTGGCGATCACCCAGGCGATCTGCGAGTACCGCAGCCAGCAGGGCACCAACGGTCCGCTCTACATCGGCATGGACACCCACGCCCTGTCTGAACCCGCGCAGCGTACGGCCCTCGAGGTGCTGGCCGCCAACGACGTGGTCACGCGGCTCGCCAGGGCGGAGGTCTACACGCCGACGCCGGCCGTCTCCCACGCCATCCTGGCGTACAATCGGGAACGGACGTCGGGGCTCGCCGACGGCATCGTCGTGACGCCCTCCCACAACCCGCCCGAGGACGGCGGCTTCAAGTACAATCCCCCCAACGGCGGGCCAGCCGACACTGACGTGACCCGCTGGATCGAGGATCGCGCCAACGAGCTTCTCCGCCTCCATCTGCAGGGGATTCAGCGGGTCACCTTCGAGAAGGCCAGGTCGGCCTCGACGACCCACATCTTTGACTTCATCACGCCCTACGTGGCCGATCTCAAGAACGTCATCGACATGCCGGCCCTGCAAGGGGTGAAGATCGGCGTCGATCCGCTCGGCGGGGCCGCAGTGGGCTACTGGGAGCCCATTGCCTCGGCCTACGGCCTCGACCTCACGGTGGTCAACCCCAAGGTCGATCCCACCTTCTCTTTCATGACCGTCGACCACGACGGCAAGATCCGCATGGACTGCTCGTCTCCCTACGCCATGGCCAGCCTCGTCGGGCTCAAGGACCGTTTCCAGGTGGCCTGCGGCAACGACACCGACAGCGATCGGCACGGCATTGTCACGCCGGGCGCCGGTCTGCTCAACCCCAACCACTACCTCTCGGTCGCCATCTGGTACCTGTTCCAGCACCGGCCCCGCTGGTCGTCCCAGGCGGCGGTGGGCAAGACCCTCGTGTCCAGCTCCATGATCGACCGGGTGGCCAAGGCGCTAGGCCGGCACCTGGCCGAGGTGCCCGTCGGCTTCAAGTGGTTCGTGTCCGGCCTGGTCGACGGCAGCTACGGTTTCGGTGGGGAGGAGAGCGCGGGGGCGTCCTTCCTTCGGCATGACGGCACGGTGTGGACGACCGACAAAGACGGCCTGATCCTCAACCTCCTGGCGGCGGAGATCACGGGCAAGACCGGGGAGGACCCGGGCCTGCACTACCGCAAGCTGACGGAGCGGTTCGGCACGCCTTCGTATACGAGGATTGACGCGCCCGCCAGCCGAGAGCAGAAAGCGGTGTTGGGCCGGTTGTCCCCGGACGCGGTGACCGCCACAACGCTGGCCGGGGAGCCGATCGTCCAACGACTCACCCAGGCACCCGCCAACCACGCCAGCATCGGCGGCCTGAAGGTGGTGTCGGAGAACGGCTGGTTCGCGGCTCGGCCCTCGGGGACCGAAGACGTCTACAAGATCTACGCGGAGAGCTTCAAAGGACAAGACCACCTCCAGCGCATCGTCGACGAGGCGCAGAGCATCGTGTCCGATGCGCTGAAGGTAAAAACATAGCTCGGTTACGAACTCTGCCAGACTCATCCAGGAGGTTCACACGTGGCACTCTATGTTGACACCGCCGCCCTGCCGGAGGCCGAATGGGCCCTGCGGCTCCCGTTCGTGTCGGGGTTTACCTGCAATCCGGTGCTGGTAGCGGAAGCGCTCGGCAAGTCGGAGGTGCCCCAGAACCTGTACGACGCCCACCTGGAGCAACTGGCCGCCTTGGCCGTGCCCGACGATCGGCTTTTCGTCCAGGTGACGTCGGTCGACGAGGCTGGCATCCGGGCCGAGGCCCAGCGTCTCATCGCGGCGCTCTTGAAGGGCGGAGAGCGAAAGCTCGAGATCACCATCAAGATCCCGTTCACGGAGGAAGGGCTGGCCGCTGCCCACGCCCTGAACAGCAGCAAGGTCTCGGTGGCGATCACGGGCGTCTTCTCTCCCGAGCAGGCCTACATGGCCGGTGCGACCGGCGTTGACTACGTGATTCCCTACGTCAGCCGTCTGATGCCAGTGGAGCTGGGTCCCGTGCCGGTGGTTCGGGAGATGCTGGAGATCCTGAAGGTGCAGGGGTTGTCGTGTCGGCTCCTGGCAGCCAGCGTAAAGTCGGCCTCCGACCTGTGCCAGCTTCTTCTCATGGACGGGGTCGACGTCACCGTGCCGCCTTCGCTCTTGCGAGCGACCTTCGGCCAGCCGGCCCTGAAAGAGGCCAATACCCGCTTCAAAGACGCCCTCAAAATACATTGAATATTGTTATTTGCAGGGGAAAGTCCGATTCTCGCAAACCTTCTGGGGTTTTAATGGCGGGATAGTCCTGCACACGCGAGGAGGAACAGCACACTTGGCCAACCAGTACAAAGTCGGTATTTTGCGGGGTCGCGAGAATTCATTTCCGGAAGCGATCGTCCATTGGATCAATAGCCAGAATTCAGATGTGACGGCGGAGTTCATCGGACTGGGCGGCACCTCCATGGGCGAGCCGTGCCCCTATCGGGTCATCCTGGATCGCATTTCGCATGAGGTCCCGTACTACCAGGTCTACCTGAAGCAGGCCTCGCTGCAGGGCACCTACGTCATCAACAATCCGTTCTGGATGCACGTCGACGACAAGTTCTTCGGCTACTCGCTGGCCGAGAAGCTCGGCATTCCAGTGCCCAAGACCGTGGTGCTGCCGAACCGGGAAAACATCGAAGACATCAACGCTCAGTCGCTGCGCAACCTGTGGCCTATCGACTGGGAGGCTCGGCTGGCCGAGGTTGGCCTGCCCTGCTACATGAAGCCGGCCTTCGGCGGCGGCTGGAAGAACGTGCACAAGATCAAGTCGGTCGAAGAGGCCGTTCACCATTACAACGAATCCGGGCAGCTCACCATGATGCTGCAGGAGAACATTGAGTGGGACGACTACATTCGGTGCCTGTGCATCGGGTCGACGTACACCCGCCCTGTCCGATACATCCCGCGGCCGTTCCTGCAGGGCGAATACGTGCAAGACCTCTCGGTGCTGGAGAGCAAGCACGCCAAGACCTGCGCCGAGTACAGCAAGCTGTTCAACTCGGTCATCGGCTACGACATGAACGCCATGGAGTTCGCCGTGAAGGGCGATGTCTGCTACGCGATCGACATCACCAACTACGTGTGCGACATGGACTACGCGTCGTTGAAGGATGCGCACTTCACGTGGGCCGTCGAGACGATGGGCAAGTACCTGTCGGAACTGGCTCGCTCGGGCGCCCACAACAAGCTGACGGCCGACTGGGACAAGGTCCGCGCCGCAGCCAAGGGCAACCACAAGCCGAAGACCGAAAAGGAAAAGGTCAAGGTCTAGTTCGCCCCCAGGCGAGTTTTGAGGACCCGGGTTCGCCCGGGTCCTTTTTCGTCACCCTTCTGCTCGGGGCGGTTGCTGTTCCGCGAACGCCACGGTACCCGCCGACCGTGAGGACTTCCCCTGGTCTGGGTTGCCTCTCCGCTTCCCTGAGGCCCCAGACGAGTTGCCAGCACTGGGGCCACGTCAGAGCCATTCGGGTCGAAGCGAACATGCCTGACCAAAGAGAGCGTCCAGTGAGGAGGTGGTGTCCTGCAAGCCTTAGATAAACATGCCCCTCATCGAGAGAGAACTGGATCCGCCCCGTGTCCACCGGGTAGGAGACGACCTCGCCTTCCCTGAGGGGAAGGGCTCCAAACGGTACTCTCTGCCTGCAAGCCTGGGGCGGCATAGGATCGCTGAAGGGAACGCCGTAATCGGCCAGGGTGCTTGGAGCGATTGGACTGGGCTGCGTGCGTTCGCTATCACCAGGAAGTGGTGGTTTCCCGCAACTATCACCACGTGGTGGTGATTTTCAAACGTTATCACCACCCTATGGTGATTGGCCCACACTGCGGCGGGCATACATAGACTGGCGGCCATATCTCGCCACGGAAATGCGCCATCCGCCATATATCGGAAGCCCGATGGGGCCTGGTCCGCCAGTTCCACCGGTCGCGGGTCAGCGGAGGGTCTGCGCTGTGGCGACAAGCCGGTCCAGGACCTGGTTGACCCGAGGAAACAGCCTCGTTGGAATCCAGACTCGAATGCTGGCGGAGCCCTGGTGGGGTTGCAACAGGTAGGACATGACGAGACCCGTCGTTTGTGGCGAGTCGTCGCCCCAATAATTCGCGATCTGAACGACCGAGCCCGGTGAGCTGCAGTCCTCCGTAACCGGGTCCAGAGTCTAGCCAACCCGGCATTTGCAGCAGCGTTCCCCTCAAGAGGACCGAAACACGATCTCGGCGCAGAGTGAAGTGCATGCTGTCTCGGCCAACCGCGACCGACAATGACTCGCCCTGTCGAAGAGCGGGGACTCCCGCAGGTGCCGTAAGCTCCGATGGGGTAGCGACGCTGACCGGCCACGCCGCTCCCATGCCAGCCGCCGCCACGACCGCCAGCACCAGCCACAGTGCACTCCTGTCTCTCCTCTTAGACGCACCATACATAGACTGGCCGCCATATTTCACCATGGAAATGCGCCATACATAGACTATCCGCCATATATCGGAAGGCTCGGTGCGTCGAGGCGGGCCGACGGTGCATTGAACCGCCAGTTCCACCGGGAACGTGCTGAGGAGTTGCCCGCCTGCACGGCGAACTGACCGTTGATGCCGCCTGCCGCCGTCGTCGACCACGTTCTCTCCGCCCTGGGCTCCTATGTCGAGCAGCTCCGCAGCGATGGCCCGATGTCCCACCGCCCGCCCCGCGCCGGTCCCCGTTTGGACTGCCGCCTTCCGGCCCGCCACGGTGAGCGGCACGAGGCCGTCGTGCTGGACGTCAGCGCCGCCGGCCTGCGGCTGCGGGGGCAGCAGATGGCCTCCACCGCGGGGGTCGTCACGATGGTCCTGGCGCACCCCACCGAAGCCCACCTGGAGGTGTCCGCTCGAGTCATCTGGTCTCGGCCCGTCGAGACCGACCAGTGGGATACCGGCATGGCCTTTGTCGGGTTTGACGACCGTCCGCCGGAAGCGATCGTGCGCTTCTTCCGCACGCACCCTGGCCTGCACGCCGAAACCGGTCCCGACGTAGGCCCCCCCATCCTGGTGGCAGCCGCCGCCGGCACGGTTCGCAAGGCCTGGCTCCTCACCCTCACCGAGGAAGGCGTCGCGCTGGCCTGCCGCCACCCCCTCGAAGGCGATGTCGATTTGACCGCCCAGCACCTCAGAGTCAGTGGCACGGTAACCGGCTCTACCCCGCTCACCCCCGAGTTCCATCGCGTCGACGTCCGCCTCCCCCCGGCCTCCCGCTCCCTCTTCGAAACCCTATAGACGCGACCGAAACCAGCGAGCGAAGCAAAGCGAGGGGGGCGCAGCCCTGGAAGTAGGCGCCAGCTAGTAGCGCCAAGCAGATGCCGCAGTTCCCAGCCGGGGGGCCCCAGCGAAGCGAGGGGGGCGCAGCCCTGCAGGTAGGCGCCAGCTAGTAGCGCGAAGCAGATGCCGCAGTTCCCAGCCGGGGGGCCCCAGCGAAGCGAGGGGGGCGCAGCCCTGCAGGTAGGCGCCAGCTAGGAGCGCGAAGCCGATGCCGCAGTTCGCCGCCGGGAGG
>DASYBA010000454.1:0-5362 GCA_036501005.1 Candidatus Xenobia bacterium
CGAAACCAGGTCGGCCCGCACAGCTCCTCGCCCCCCTGCCAGGCGCGCCAGCGCCGAGCCGAGGCGGCTTCGAGCCGATAGAGCCGAGCCCCACGAGGATCCGCCGGCGTCACGTTGGGGGGGAGATAGGGCTGCAGCGCCTTCCAGCGCCCGGCGTCCACCTCGACGGCAAACCGGACGCCGCAGGTCTGCAGCCCCTGGATCACGCCTGGTGAAACTCGTCGGCCAGCACGTGGGCCACCGCGCAGGTCAGTTTTTTGCCGGTGGGCACGTCGAGGAACTCGTTGGGGCCGTGCGCATTGGAGCCCGGCCCCAACACCCCGGTGATGAGGAACTGGGCGTTGGGAAAGCGCATGCCGAGCATGGCCATGAAGGGAATCGAGCCGCCCTCGCCCATGGCCATCCAGTCCTGGCCGAAGTAGCGGCGAGACGCCGCCCCGATGGACTTTTCCAGCCACGGCGCCAGGGGTGGGGCGTTCCAGCCGCCGGCCGCGTCGCCGTCGAACGTCACGTGGGCGCCGTAGGGGGGCGAGTCCAGCAGTTTGGCCTGGATGGCGTCGAGGGCCCGTTGCGGGTGGCAGGTCGGGGGCAACCGCATGGAGAGCTTGAGGGTCGTGAACGGGCGCAGCACGTTACCAGCATTGGCGGCGGGCGGCAGGCCCTCGGCGCCCGTGACGGCCAGAGCTGGGCGCCAGGTGCGGTTGAGCAAAAGCTCGACCGGGTCGCTGCCCATGGACACCGCGCCCTCGACAAACGGGAAGGGCTTGAGAGCCGTGGCCCCCAGGGCCTGCGCACACGCTTCGGCCTGCTTCTGTCGATCGGCTGGGATCTTGGCGTGACACTCGGGCACGAGCACGTCGCCCGACTTCTCATCTTCAATCCGGCTGATCAGCTCCCGCGCGATGCGAAAGGACGAAGGGACGATCCCTCCCGCGTCACCTGAGTGCACGCCCTCCTTGAGGATGCTCACCGTCAAGGTGCCACTGACGACGCCCCGCAAGGACGTCGTGAGCCACAACTGGTCGTAGTTGGCGCAGCCCGAATCCAGGCAGATGATGAGCCGCGGCACGCCGATCCGATCGCGCAGGTCTTCGATATAGGCCGGCAGATCCGGGCTGCCGCTCTCCTCCCCGGCCTCGATAAGAATGACACACCGGGCATGCGGCACGCCCTGATCTTCCAGCGCCCGCACCGCGGTCAGCGAGGCGAAGGCGGCGTAGCCGTCGTCGGCCGAGCCTCGGCCGTAGAGACGATCGCCCTTCATGACCGGGGTCCACGGGCCCAGGCCGTCGGCCCAGCCGGACATCTCCGGCTGCTTGTCGAGGTGGCCGTACAGCATGACGGTGTGGTCGGCCTGCCCCGGAATGTCCATGAAGATGAGCGGAGACCGCTGGGGGTGGCGGATGACCTCGAGCTTCATGCCTTTTACCGCGTTCTTGCGGCACCAGTCGGCAATCAAGTCGGCGGCCCGGTCCATGTGCCCGTTCGCCCGCCAGTCGGGATCGAAGGTTTCGGACTTGTTGGGAATCTTGACGTACTCCGTCAGCGTTGGGACAATGCTCTCATCCCAGGCGGCGGTGACGAAGCGGGTGGCGGCCTCGGGATCGAGGGTCCGGGTATCGGTGGGCATGGGCACTCCTTGTCGTCCAGGCTCGGGCGCCTGGACTTCGGAAGCCCCGCCCACCGCTCCTTTGCCTCGGACAGTGCTGCAAAACGAACCGCGAGCGCCCCCGAAGCGAAGCGAGGACAGCAGAGCCGTCGAGGCAGGCGCTGGCTAGTAGCGCGAAGCAGATGCCGCAGGGCTCCCCCAAGCTACCAGCCGGGGGGGCCCCCAGCGAAGCGACTGGGGGGCGGAGCCCTGGAAGCTACGCGGCCACGGCGTAGATGGCCGGCTGCCAGTCGGGTCGGGTGATAAGGCCGGCTCGATAGAAGAAGTTATCGAACATCCGTTCTGTATAGCTTTCGTAATCGGCCGGCACGCGGGCGAGCATCTGCTCCATGGTGAGCCCGGTGGCAGCCAGGGACTGGCGGCAGCGGGCCATGCACATGGGCATCTGCCCCAGCAGCACCTCGGGATGGAATTGTGTCGATACGGTCCGATCGTCCCACGCCACGGCCTCGGCGGTGCACGTCGCCGAGCAGCCCAGGAGGCGCGCCGTACTGGCGATGGAGAGGACGTAGTCGGAGTGGTTCTGGTACATGTAGAACCGCGAGGGCATGCCTTCGAACAGCCAATGGCGCTGGCCGGCTCGAGTCAACTCGACGGGCTCGATGCCGAAGACCTGGCGCCCGGTTCCGACCGGCTGGCCTTCCATGCAGGCCAGCAATTGATGGGAAAGACACAGGCCCAGCAGCGGGATGCCGTTGCGACGAGCCTCGGCAAGAAACAGTTCTTCTTCCAGGAGAAACGTGTGCTCGTAGTCGGGCTGACGCATGTTGCATACGCTGGGGGGACCGCCCAGGCCGATGAGGGCATCGCCCGGCTTCAACTCGGGCCAATGCTGGACGTCGAACGCTTCGACGATCTCGTAGGGGAGTTGCTGGCGCCGGGCGTGATGGACGATACCGGCAATCTGACCTTCCTTCCATTGTCGCAAAACGTAGAGCAAAGGGCACCTCCTGGATCTGCAGCGGCCGGCAGATCGACTGTTGTTTAGTCTGTTGTTTCGATAGACCCATCCAAGGGTAGCGGGCGCCGGGAGACTGGCACCACGCTTACTCTTTACCCTGGGGTACAGGCATGCAAACTAGGCCATACCAGGCCCGGGGGAAAAGGCCGCCGAGCAGGCGAATCCCCGCCCCATGGCTGAATTGGTTACGATGGTCTTCACCGACCTGGTGAGTTCCACCGCGGTGAAGCAGCAGATGCCGGGGCGGGACCTGGCCGAGCGCAACGCCCACTTCTTCAACGACATCCTGCAGCCGCATCGCCAGCGGGTGGAGGAGACCCTGCCCGGGGCCCACGGCCGGGTGGTGTCGACGCAGGGCGACGGCTACTTCCTGGTGTTCACCGACCTGTTGCAGGCCGTGCGATGGTGCGTGGATCTCCTGCGCGACCATCAGGCTCGTCCCATTCCCTCCCCGCTGGGCAACGTGCAGGTCAAGATCGCCCTGCACGTGGGCAGCCCCCTGCTCGACGGCGACAACTTCATCGGCCACGAAGTGGACTACGCCGCCCGCATTGGCGCCCTCTGCCACGGCGACCAGATCCTGGTGTCGGAGACGGTGGCCGCCTTGCTGCGCGACGCCCATCCGGCCGATCTCTCGCTCCATGCGCACGGCGGCCACGCGCTCAAAGGAGTGGGCACCGTGCCCATCTTCGAGCTGCTCTACGACGGTCGGGCTCCGCTGCCCCTCAAGTCGGAGAAGACGCCCACCGTCGAGCTACCGCCCCTGCCAGAGAGCGTGGTCGGCCGAGAAGCCATGTTGGAACAGCTTCTCACCGCAGTTGAACGGGGCGGCCTGGTCGTGCTGCGCGGCGAGGGAGGCATGGGCAAGACCACGCTCGCCTTGACAGTCGCCCATCGCCTGGCCGAGCACGTGCCGGTCGCCTGGTTGTGGGGCGAGCAGTCGCCGTCGCTCGAAGACTGCCTGCGAGACGTCGCCCTGGCCTGGTTCGGAGACCCGCACGCGCACCTCAGCGTCGAGGCATGCCAGCAGCGCATCCACCAGCACGCCGAGGAGACCCGGGCTTTGTTGGTGCTGGACAATTTCGAGACCGTCGCCGCCGACACGGGGCTCCAGCGCTGGCTCATGACCTTTCGAGGCAAGGGACGGGTGCTGGTCACGACCCGGGAGGTGCCCCCCTCGTTACGAGGCACCATCATGCCCGTCCACGAGCTGACCAACGCGGAGGCGGTGCAGCTCTTCTGCGACCGCCTCCAGGTGTACGGCGGCCCGTTGCCGTCCGACCCCAAGGTCGTCCAGGAGTTGTGCCAGATGGTGGGCAACGCGCCCCTGGCCGTCGAGCTGCTGGCCGGACGAGCCGCCCGCCTGCCCCTTTCCCGCCTCTTGCAACGGCTGCAGACGAGCTTGCGGGTGCTGGACTCGGGCGGCGATCCCAGCCGTCCGGAACGCCACCAGAGCGCCTCAGCCTGTTTCGAAGTGTCGTACGCCACGTTATCGTCGGCCGCCCAGAAGTTGCTCACACACCTGGCCGTGTGGCCCGACGGGATCGGCCTCGAGGCGCTGCACACCCTGAAAGGGGAGGAAGACTGGGACGAAGCCGCCGAGGAACTGGTCTCCGCTTCGGTGTGGCGGTTGGAGGGCGAGCGGTACGAGGTGCACCCCATGGTGCGCCAGTTCGCCCTGGAGGCCCTGGGACCGGACCAACGCCAGGTGATGCACGACGCCATCTCGGCCATGGCCCGCATCGCCCAGGCCAAGGCCGCGCGCCTGGTAGACTCAACGTCGACCTCGGTCGCTGTCGCCTTCGCCTGGTTCGATGAAGAGTGGACCAACCTGCTGTATGCCATCGACCAGGCCTCCAAGATGAGCGACTGCGACCTGGTGGTGGCCCTGGCCGAGAGCGTGACGGAATACTGGAAACCGAGGGGGCTGGCGCGGGACATGGAAGAGGTCTATGCCCAGGTCCTGGCCGCCCGCCGCAGGCAGGGCGATGCGGCCGGTGAGGCGGCGACGCTGGGGCATCTGGCCGACGTCTGCGAGGAGCTGGAGCGGCCGGAAGAAGCCGGGGAGTACATGCGCCAGGCGCTGGCCGCCAAAACCTAGGCGCGGCGCTGGATGCTCCCGGTGTAGCGTTGGCCATGGAGACCCGCCACCAAGCCGTGGAGGGCGACGTCGACCTGGATGTCGCCGACGGCTGGAACTCGCAATCGCATGGGCACCACCGATGGGATCTTGAGAGCCCTCCTTGACTCGAACACGATCTGCTGGGGGGTGATAGACACCACCATCACGGGTTCCTCGCTCGTTCCCGTGAAGAAGCTGAGCCAGGACCCGGCCGGACGCATCCAGGCCGTCACCTGGGTCGAAGTTTCGACCGAAGTCGCTTCCAGCCGTTTGACCGTGGCGGGCCTCGCATCGCCCAAGGTCAAGGTGCGCCGGTGGAGGTCGGCCCCACAGTGGGCGCAGATGTCCAGGCCCGCCCGACTCTGCTTGCGACAGCGCCGGCAGAAGCGGCCGGCACCGTCAACCACCTGCGCCTCGGCTTCGAAGACCCAGTCGAGGTAGGCCCGGGCATCGGACACCGAGGCACATCGCTCAGCCGCCTTCGCCAGCATCATCTTGTGCAGGAGGATGGCCAGCCGTTCGGGCAGGTCGCCCCGCACACGGTGGGGGGCCAGCTCTGCCTGGCCAGCCTTCAACGCACCGGCCAGCGGCGGCTTCTGCTTGGTGAAGA
>DASYBA010000455.1:0-6741 GCA_036501005.1 Candidatus Xenobia bacterium
ACTGGGCTCGCCAAGTCGAGATCATCGCGCCAAATGAACAGCATGCAGGCACGTAACCATTGTCTCTACAAGAGCCCAAGTCGCCCCGGCTCTCAGCTCTAACCGAGAGGGTCCCAAGGACCCTGTCACTTTTCGCTACGACCGGTCCGACCGAGTCGTCCAAATTGAGGCCGAATGTGTCTGGATTCCACGCTGCGGAATCATGGAGGGCTTCAATCAGCGTCTCTGCAAAGGCGATCTCATGTCCGACTCGTGGCCCAATGACTGGGACGGTGGACCAGGCGTGCGCCGGCTCCAGCTCGCCGACAGGATGACGTATATCGATGGGGATGTCGCTTTCACGCTCATCACAGACGAGTGCGGTTCCAGCGCGCTGAGATCACCCGTGTGGAATGACCTGAGAAACCGACACGGCTACTGAGGGCCGATCCCTGATGCGGACCGGACACTCCCACGCCTGATACGAGGGGGACTCCAAAAACAGGCATACAACTTTCCCGTCCTCAACCCGTGCACTGACTGCCCCCATTCGTAAAACCGGGCAGGATCTGACTCATACTGGCGGATCTGGAGCGGCCGCCCCAACGCGTCCACCAGGCTGGCCGCCAGTTTCGTGTCCTGGGCTATCGTTACGTGTTCCCGACCTAGTTCTGTGCCGCTGACGAATTGGACCGTGCCTTCTTGGCACGTAGCCAACAGAGGTCCCGCCCGATTTCTTATGCCTCCGAAATCGCAATAGAGCCAGCAGGTCTGCAGACCGCTGAGGACCCGATCGCTGTAGGCTTCTCTCCAGCGCTTGACGGTATCTGGCTCTACACCCAGATCCTGAGCAATAGCGCGTTCGGGGTGCCATCGGCAGCGGCCAGGATCCCCCCGCGAGCGCCTGACCAGCCTGTAGGGGTGCAGTCCTCCCTTGGCCTACTGTTCCAGTTGGTCCGGTCACCAGGTTTTGAGCGGTAGCGGCTTCGAAACTCTCATGGGCGCGCATTCTAGGCCCATGGGCGAACTCCTCGTCGACGCTGGGTCAGGACACCAGGCGTGGGGACGGGGCTGTGGCAAATGCGTGTGGGGGTGCTCCCCACAGGGGGGAACACGGGTGTGTGCGGGGAGGAGAGCTTGCAAGACCATGTGGATTCTCCGCCACGCCTATGTGGAGCCCAGGTGAAAGTAAACTTGGGATGCCACCCTGGCATCCCATCCGCCGCCGTCGGGCCTGAACACCGGGTGGCAGATCACCTGGCAACCATCGAGCCCGTGACGGAGATATTGCCGCCTGCTTTGTGTGCCGAAGAAGCTCGCTTGCTTGACCCGCCAGCGCCCGGACGATACACTGGAAACTGGTAAAGTTTTTCAAAGGGGGTTCGCCTATGCGTAGACTGTGGCTCGGGTTATGGTTGATGCTCCTGGCCGGAGCGATGGTCCGTCCGGCCACGGCAGCGCCCGTCACCATCCCGTCCCTGGCCCAGGGATGGCAGGACTGCCAGAAGTGCGGCTTCAACGGTGGATGCAGCACCAACAACTATTTCGCCGGGCGCTGTACCTGTTTCGGTATTTTAATCCACGATTGGTTCGGCTTTTGCGCGGCGGCCCACTCGGCTTGTGGTCCGGCAACCGACGTCACCCTGCAGCTCAAGCAATTCCAGAACTGTGGTTGCAACACCCAGAGGCTGGCCTTTCATGGGGTCGGCCTGACGGTCGCAACGCTCTCCACGACCGGCTGTCATTTTGCCGCACTAGCCAGTGGCCCGCTCTTTCTCTGCTGCCCCATCTATACCGACGCAAGCCACGAGAATCTCGGCCGCTGCGGGCATTGCGGTCCCTGCATACCAGCTTGCCGCTGCAAGATCCGTTGTTTCGATCTGGGCGCCTGTGGTGTGACCGCCTTCAATGCCGCGGAGCTGGGGGCTGACAGCGGAGACTTCGTGGTGGGAGGCTCCCTCCCGTGCGTCGACAACGGCACCCTCATCGGGAGACAAGACGTGTTCAGCTTTAGCGGTGGCTACCAGGCGACCTTGGCCGTCACGTTCGGACCGGCCACCACTGGCGCGCCTGAGATGAACCCGACGTCAGCCGCGTTGCCCACCGCCACGGTGCTGGCTGTCCTCCTCTTGCTCGTCGATCGACGACGTGCTCGGCTCGGGTCGTAGCCGGGATTGGATGACAGCCACTTCTTGAGCAGGGTCCAACCCTGGCGGCGGCATAGAGAATAGGGCTCGCATCAATGCCCGTCGGTAAAACCGACGGGCAATGGAGCGAACCGAGACTGGCACTGGGTCTGGTGCACCAGCCGTGCCGGCAAGTCTGGTTAGTCACCTGTAGCGGCTCGCCGGCGTCGACCCGGATGGGATCCGCGGGACTTCATCGGCCCGGACGGTGCGACTACTCGTGTCTACGACGCCAGGGAATTGACGGCGGACGTCGGCGATGAGCTGGTCATGGAGGACGATGTGGGTGGCTGGGTCCGGTGCCTTGCGGCAGACATTCGGAGTGGGTGGGTCCCCGCCCACCACATTGGCGGCATGGCGTGAACGGGCTGGGCGACGTCAATGCCTCCGACCGACCCGTTCTAGCCTGGAGCCTCCACGATGACTGCCCCCAGGATTTCCGCGGGCGGCACCGCCGGCGTGTGGGGATCGGTGCCGCGGTCGTGCAGGTTCCAGGTCAAGGCCAGCAGGCCGACCGATACCACTGCGCAGCCGATGATGAACACGAACGCCCCCGTCCAACCGTAGAGCATCACAATCTTTCCGATACCAGCCTCCGCCAGGACCCCGCCCAGGTATCCGAACACCCCGGTGAACCCCGCCGCCGTCCCCGCCGCCTTCTTCGGCACCAGGTCGACCGCGGCAATCCCAATCAGCATCACGGGGCCATAAATGAGGAACCCGATGGCGCAGATGCTGATCAGGTCCACCACGCGGTGTCCGGCCGGCGTTTGCCAGTAGACCGCAACAGCCATCACCACCCCGATCATGTACAGAACCGACATAGGCGCTCGACGCCCATGAAAGACCTTGTCGCTGACCCATCCCGACAACAGCATGCCCGGTATCCCAGACCACTCGCAGAAAAAGAACATCCACCGGGCATCGGCGTCCGTATAGCCCTTCACCGCCGGTAGGTAGGTCGCCGCCCAGTTCACTACGCCGTAACGGACCACGTAAACCAGCGTGTTGGCCAGAGCCAGAATCCACAGGTAACGATTGTTCAACACGAAGCCCAACAGGATCTCCCGGGTCGATAACTCCCGCTCTCGGTCCTCCACACCAGTCGCAGGGTAATCGTCCTTGTACTCTTCGATAGGCGGAAGCCCGACCGACTGGGGCGTGTCTCGCAGCACCACGATGAGCAGCACGCCGACGACCAGGGCAATCACCCCCGGAAAGTAGAAGATCGCCAGGTAGGAAGCAAACAGACTGAGAGCCAGGGTGGACAGGGGACCGGCCAGACCCCCGCCCACATTGTGCGCCGGGTTCCACACCGCGAACATGGTGCCGCGTTCCCGATCCGAGAACCAATGGGTCAAGAGGCGCGCGCACGGCGTCCACCCCATTCCCTGGAACCAGTTGTTGAGGAACCAGAAGGCGACCATCCACTGAAAACCAGGCAGATAGCCGAAGAACAAGTTGACGAGGCCTGAAAGAATCAGACCGGTGGCCATGAAGTACCGAGGGTTGGAGCGGTCCGATATCGTCCCCATGATAAACTTGCTCAACCCATAGGCCATCATCCCGGCGGCTGCAATCCACCCCACCTGCTCGGTTGACAGATGGAACGCCTTCATCAGGTAAGGCTTGGCGTTGGAAAAATTGCTCCTCACCAGGTAGAAGCTGGCGTACCCGACAAAGATGGACACCATGATGCGGACCCGATACAGCGGATACTGATCGGCCACCTGGTCGGCACCCAGGCGGGGCACAAAGGGGGCGGGTCGATAGATTTTCCACATGTCAGTAAGGAATATGCCGTTCGTTGAGCAGGTCGCGCAACAGATCCGGGCGGTCGGTAATGATGCCGTCCACGCCCATGTCCATGATTTGAATCATCTCGGCACGCGTGTCGACCGTCCACGGCACCATCTTCATGCCGAGCTGGTGGCACTCCAGAACATACTGAGGCGTGAGCTCCTTGTAGTAGGGCGATACGATGTCTGCATAGACGGCGTGGGACGCCTTGACCCAGTCCATGCCGAAATCCTTGATATCCAGACCGGCCATGTAGGGCGAACACCCCGGCGACTTCTCGTATCGATACAGGCCTTCACTACCCCACTCGGGCACCTCGCAGGTGAGCGCCGACGTGGTCGTGTTCTTGTCCTGACGACGGGCTTCCAGGAGGGTCCGCCAGTCGAACGACTCCAGGATGACGCGGTTCTCCATGTGGTGCTGGTGGACCACATCCATGATCAGCTTGACGAACTTTTGCGGATCGGGATTGACGGTATTGTCTGGGAGGTGGGCGTAGGACTTGGTTTCGATATCGAATCGAACCGTCTGGTTGCCGGTGCCTTCGACCATGGTGAACATCTCGTCCAAGGTGGGCACGCGCTCGCCGGGCGACGGCTCCTGGAGGCGGCCGTGATCGTGCCAGTAGTCCGGATCGGCCGCCGGATTGATGCTGCCCACGTCGTAGCGCTTGACCTGGGCCAGGGTGAGATTGTGGAAGGCCGGCTCGTGCCCCTTCCGGACCCAGCGGCCTTGCGCATCCTTGGCCAGGTACGCCTCCAACTGGTAGCTGTGGGACAACACTGGAATGCCGTCCTTCGTAATCTGGACGTCCATTTCCAGGGTACTGGCTCCCAGCGCTACCGCGTGGCGGAAGGAGTCGAGGGTGTTTTCCGGCCACAGGTCCCGGCCGCCCCGATGGGCCTCGAGATCGAACCTGGGGAGGGTCACCTTGGCCGACACCCCTCCGCAGAGCCCCAGGAGGACAGCCGCCCCCAGACAGACAAGCGCCTTCCCAGACATCAGTGTCTCGGCACCACGGCGTCACCGTCGACCTTGAGGTCGCAGGCGTTGGTGATGTAACCGACCACGTGCCGCGCCCCCTGCGTCAGGTCGTCGATCTTGATGTTCTCCAGCCCGGTATGGATGTCTCGCTCGCCAGCCCCCACCGCAATGCTGCGGATGTGGCCCGTATTGAACGCCGGGGTGTTGCCGTCCGTGCCGGCCCCAGCCATGACGCCGCAGTGCATCAATCGGATCCGCGTGCCCGCCGTGGCCATCGAGCGCAGAACAATCTGGACCAGCGGGTCCTCCTGGCTGTAGTTGTACTTGAGCGAACTGGGCGTGATGATGACCGAGTCATTGGCCAGGTAGACCGCGTCGACGGCGGTCGAGTCGCAGACGAACCCCAGTGTGGGCCGATGCGAGATGTCCTCCGGTCGCAGGGCAGCCGCCCCCTTCAGCCCAGCCTCTTCTCCGATGGGGAACACGACCTTGATCTCCGGGCGATCCGCTTTCTGCTCGAGGACAGACCGAACGCCCTCCAGGATCTGGGCGCAGCCGGCCCGATCGTCCCCGCCCAGCACGTGGGTGCCGTCCGTTCGAATACGAGTCTTGTCCACCCGGATGGACTCCGGGGTCGTGGGCATCACCGTATCCTGGTGGGCCGAGAGCAGCACCGTCGGGGCATCCGGCACCGTGCCGGGCAGCGTGCCGATGAGCGTGCCATCGGGTTGCTGCTTGACTGCAAAGCCCATGCTCTTCAACTGGTGCCCCAGCTCCTCGCCGATGGCCTGCTCTTTTCGATACACGCCGTCGATGCCGACCAGTTTGATGAAGTTGTCCTTCACCCGCTGGGCATCCACCGTCGGATGCGGGCGCTCCGCAAAGGTCATGGTCTGCCACGGCTTCTCGCGGAACAGGTTGTTGGCCAGGCCTGCGGAATCGACCATGAAGGTGACGATGGGCTCGGTTATGGCTGCCAGGCTGTGCAACACGCCGTGTGACGCTCGGGCCAGCAGACCGGGCTGCCCGGGCGTCTTGGCGGGCCGACCTTCATGCTTGGGAAGGACCGCGCCGACGGCGGTTCCGGCCAGCTCACCCAGAGCCCGGCCCATGCCCAGGGCATTTTCCTCCACCCCGGCGGCGGTCATGGCCACCAGGGGGCCCAACAACGTGGTCGCCAGCAAGGCGATAGGTCCCGACGCAGCCCCTGCGAACAGGATGGGAATCGTCAGAGCACCTGCCATCGTGGCCCCAAGAATCCCGATGCCTTCACCGATCTCGGTGGCTTGGCTGCGCTGCGGCACATGGCCGAACAAGGTCTTCTGAAGCTTGTGCAAGAGGGCGGGTAGCACCGGCTCCCTGGGCGCGTCGCCCGTGGGGCGACGGGCTGGCAATTCGTAGGCTGCGTGCGTCTCCGGGGCGATGCCGACGGCCTCCTTGGCGGCGCCCTTGACGAGACCGACCCCGCTTCCGACCGCATAGCCGACCAGGGCAGCAGCCTTCTTGGCCAGGCCGAGGTGCTTCTCCTCGACCGCGGTCAGATACAGTCCGGCCCACATGGCCGGCGTCGTGAAGGCCAGCCCCGCCAGCACCGGTGCGGCACTGGCGATCAGCAACGGCATGGTGCTCGTGACGAGGATGGCGGCAGCCAGCGTGCCGACCTTGCGACCCCGCTGCGCCCAGGTTTCCTGGCTTTCGACGACGCTGTCCTTGATGTGGTCCCAGGCCCCGTTGGCCCGAGCCTCGGGAAGCTTTGCCACCCCGCGAGAAAGAGGATTGATGGTGAGACCCT
>DASYBA010000456.1:0-30997 GCA_036501005.1 Candidatus Xenobia bacterium
AGCGCCAGCACGTGCACGCTGGCCGGTATTCGATAGCCGGGCGGGCCTTGTGGATCGCCCAGCACCGTGATGGGCAGGAAGTCGATCTGGTTGCGGGTGGCAAAGTCATAGGCCCGGTCTTCCAACGCTGCTTCCGCGTCGGAACCGGTGGCCCCCAGAAAGACCGTCCAACAGATCAGGTTGTCCTTCACGTGGTCGTGGAGAAAACCGTCCAGGTGTCGCACCAGCCGGGTGGTGGGCGCGTCCATCTGGCGAGAGAACAACACCACCGCCGGATGGTTGAGGACGAGGGAGCAGACGAAACAATGCTGCTGCCCCCGGAACGATCCGGTGACCACGTTGCTGGTGAAAGGCTCAAGCGCCCCGCCGGTATGGATGGGCGAGGGCAGGACGTTGCCCAGGGCCACGGCCGTGGCCAGGAGCAGTGCAATGGGCAGTATTCGATATGACATGGCCCCATGCTACGGCTCTGATCGCACGGGGTTCGTTGATACCGATCATGGCAACGGGAGTCCCGGGCCCCTCCGGAACCCCCGTCCCATCGCTCTACTGACCGCCGTTGGTGGCCACCGGCTTGAGCACCGACTCCAACGGCGTGCCCCGCAGGAGCTGCCCGAGCACGTCGCTCACGCTCTTGCCGCCCAGGATGGCCAACGGCGCCATGCTTTGCGCCATGCGCTCGGCCAGGGCCCGATCGCTGAACGCCTGCAGAGCCGCCACCAGATCGGGCGAAATGGCGCCCGCCTTGTTGACGACCGCTTGCACTTCGGCCTCCAGTTCAGCCAGGCGCTGTTTCTGCCGTGCCTCGTCCAGGCCCAGCATCATTTCTTCCTTGGCCTTCTGGCGGGCCAGTTGCGCGGCTTCGATGACGTCGACGACGGCCTGGCGGGCTTGTCGAAACTGCAGGCGGCGGTCTTCCGACTGCGCCTCGCTGTCGATCTGCGCCAGCACCAGGGCCAACTGCCGGGTGATCTCCTCGTTCTTGAGGTCGATCAATCGCAAGGCGGTCGACGACTCCGCCTCGGCAATCTTCCGCTTGATGTTCTCCGTGCGCTGGGTCACGTCGAGCTTGCGCTCTTCCTCGGCCAGCTTCACCGCCTGCTGCACGGCGGAGTGCTGGGCGTTGGTCAGGACGTCGGAGATGCGGCTGTCACCGATGCTGACCTCCAGCACCTCGACGTCGTACACCTGCATGCCGTTTTCTTCGAACGTACGTCCCGAGCGCTTGCCCTCGGTGCCCGTGCCCAGCACCACGTCACGCACGATGTTGATGGCGTTGCCATAGAAGGCCTCCAACCCATGCTGCTTGATGGCGTTGTGCAAGAGAGACCGCATGTGGTCGGTGAGGAACTTGACGTAGTTCTCCACGTTGAACCAGCGTTCGGGTTCGCCGATGAAGTTGACTCGATACGACACGCCCAGATGCACCTGGACGAGGTCCCTGGTTTCGGCCGTGACCCGATCCGATATTTTGTTGTTCAACACCCGCAGGTAGACGGTTCGAAGGACGTTCTCGTCGGTTTTGGGCACGCCCGTCGAGAGTTCCATGGCTTCGAGGGTCTCGTCGTATTGCAGCATGTACGTATTGGGGCCGACGATGACGTGGCGCTGGCCGCCCTTGCCCACCACCAGTACGGCATAGCCCGTCCACACGTTGATGTTGACCGCCCCCTCGTACTTGTCGATGAGGGTGATGGTACGTGGCGGGGAATAGCCTCGGGTGAAGTCGTCGCCGCCCCATTCGGCCGGGCCCTCTTCGGCCACGTCGGCGGCCTTCAGCAGGTCTCTCTTCTTGGCCATCGGCGCGCCCGCCGGCTGGGCGGCCCGGATGCCCATCAGGCGCCGATTGATCTCCAGGGCCTCCGGGTTGCCGGGGAAGAGCAGGCTGACCGTCTTCTCATCCAACACCCGCCGCACGATGACCGCCTTGCGAGGATCGGGCAAGAACATGGCCGGACCGCGCTGCAGGCGAATCTCGCCCGACAAACGGTCGAGCACGTAGCGGGCCTCACCGGCCGGAATTGCAACCGCATGGTGAATGTCGCGGTCGCCATATTTGATGATGGCATGCTCGGGCCGCGGGAAGTAGATCATCTGCTGGGTGCCCGTGATGAACAGTTCCTCGCCGACCTTGTAGTCGACGCCACCCTCCTGGTAGGGGGCGATGACCTTCACGTAGATGCCGCTCAACTCGTTGAGCTCGATGGCCTTGAACTTGCGAGTGCCGTTCTTTTCGATAAAGGCTTCAGTCGGCTTGGGAAAGACCACCGCAGGCCCCCGGATGAAGCGCTTGTTGCCGTCCTCGTCGAGCAGGATGCAGTACTCGAGACGCTCCAGCGTGACGGCCTCCCGCACGTAGTGGCCGGCCGCGTCCCGCACGACTTCAATGCCCGTCGGCGGAATGTAGAAGCTGACCCCGGTGCCCTGAATGGCCAGCAGCTTGCCCATGGTCAGGTCCGGCGCTTCCACCTCCGCGGGCGGGGCTTCCGGTCCTTGCGGCTTCATGACGGCCTTGGCCCAGTTTTCGCGCGCTGCCTCCTCATTGTAGACCCGCACCACCAGGTACTGGTTGGAGCGGAGATGGTGGCCGTGGATGACCTCTGCGACCTGGCCCGGCCAGAGCGGAAACGTGCTGGGGCCGGGAATGTTCACTTTGCGCCCCAGGGTCAACCTGGGCAGCGTACTGGATCCGCTCTTGGGGTGCTCTTCATCGCCCTCCCGGGCGGGGTTTTCGAGGACGATGTACCAGCCTTCCTCGGCAAAAGGATAGGGGGTGATGGCCTCTTCCAGGTTGCAGCGGACAAACCGCCGCTTCTGCGCCTCGAACAGGACCGGGCGATCGGTGTTGGCCAGACTGGTCTTGTGCGGTCCGACATAGGCGATGACGTGGCCCTTGGTCTCGTCGAGAATGAAGGCGTATTCATTCGGCGCCAGCACCAGATCGCGTTCGCGTCCTTCAGCCATGATGTTCTTGCCTCCCACGCAGCCCTCTTTCAATACATTCCGAGATGGGTCTTGCGTCTTCACGATAACACAGAGGCCGGACCCGTGCCGTGCGATCCGTCACCCGGGGCTTGACGGCCATCAAGGTCTGGGGGGGAGTACGCGGCTATTATTAAGAGTGTCGCTGGCTAAGTATGAGTCTGCTCGCGAGCAGCTTCCGGTCGTACCGATCGGAGGGCCTGTTCTGGCCGTACCCGGCTCGCGCTGGAACACCATCCGCTGGCGGCTCATCCTCGGCAACCTGCTGGCCATCTGCCTGCCGCTCCTGGCCCTGGTGGGGGTCACCGGAGCTCTCCTGTGGCACTTCTATCTCACGGTCATGACAGACTCCCTGCGAGCCCGCGCCGCCATCATCGCTGACCTCGCCGCACCCGTGCTCGATCCGAGCACGCCCGACAACCCCATTTTCATGGACCGACTGGTCGCCCAATGGGAGGCCAACTCCAGTACCCTCGTCACTCTGGTCGACGGGAGCGGGCTGGTCGAAGGGGGGCCGCCGAGCTGGATGGGCAAGAAGCTCGATCCGGCCTACCGCCCAGGCATGCTCAAGGCGCTCCAGGACGGTATGCCCGATAGCGGCATATGGGAGCCCCGCCATTTCAACTATGAGGAAAGCCTGTACTACAACCTGCCAGTCTCTCGCGACGGCAGGGTGGTAGGCGTCGTGCAGACGGCCCTTTCCCTGGCCAAAGTTCGCACCAGCCTGTCCGAGATCGTCGGATTGCTGTTGGTGGCAGTGTTGATGTATGCGGCCCTGGTCGTCGGACTGACGCTGTGGTTCGGCATTTCCATTACCAGCCCTATCGAACGGCTCATCAGCGGGGTGCGCCGCCTGGCCGCCGGCGACCTGGGTGAGCGGTTCAACGAACAAGGCACTGCGGAGATTCGTGTGCTCGGATCGACGCTGAACGCCATGGCAACCCGGCTGGGCCAATTGGAGTCGCTGCGCCGCCAATATGTATCCGATGTCTCCCACGACCTGCGTACGCCGCTAGGCAGTATCCGAGCGCTGGCCGACACCGTCCTCGAGCATGGGGACGAGGACCCGGAGCTGCGCCACCGTTATCTCACTCGGATCATTGCGCAGACGGAGAGACTCAGCCGACTCGCCTCCCAACTGGTGGAACTGTCGGTGGTCGAAGGCGGGCAGGTTCTTGGCAGCGTAAGCCCGGTGGACGTCGAAGCAGTCGTATCGGTGGCCCTTCAAGAGATCGCACCCCGGGCCATGGACGCCCATATCGAGCTGAGACTTTTATCGAATGGGGAGCCCGTTCTCGTCATAGGCGACAGAGACCGTCTGGTCCGGGCCTTGCTGAACCTGCTCGATAATGCGATCCGTTACACGCGGCCAGGAGGACAGATAGACATCAGTGTTGAAGCAGAACCGGGCAAGGCGCGCATCCAGGTATCGGATAACGGATGTGGCATACCGGCGGCCGACCTCGAGCACATCTTCGATCGCTTCTATCGGGTCGAGAAATCTCGCTCGGTCCAGACGGGGGGTGCAGGGTTGGGCTTGGCCATCGTCCGTCGCATCGTTGAGTCGTATGGCGGCCGGATTGAGGTGGAAAGCCGCCTTCAGGAAGGAACGCGCTTCACTGTCGTGCTGCCGCGGGCAGGAGAGAATTGAATGGCGAGAATCCTGGTAGTGGAAGACGACGAGGATCTCAAAGAGGTCATCGGTTACAATCTGAAGCGGCGAGGTCACGAGGTCAGCTTCGCATCGGATGGAGAGGAGGCCCTCGTCAAGCTGAAGACGCCACCGGACCTGATGTTGCTGGACATCATGCTCCCCCGGCTGGACGGCTTTGAAGTCTGCTCCCGGATGAGCCGGGAGCCCGGCACCTCGGCCATCCCCGTCATCTTCTTTACCGCCCGGGGCAGCTCGGAGGATTTCGAGCGCGCCCGCCACATGCACAACTTTGCTGGCTATTTTACCAAGCCGTACGCCACCATGGACGTCCTGCGCCACATCGACAAGGTGCTGAAAGCCGCCAGCTAGAGCCCGGAAGCGTCCAAGATTTAATCAATCCCTGGGAACCGGGACTGGCCTTGGGGCCTTCTTCAGGTTATGATGACCTTGGATGGAGGTCACCCGGTGCGATTTCGTGGGTTCTTGATGCTGGCTCTGGGCGGCTGGTTGACGGTCGCGGGTCTGGCCGCGCCTAGCAGCGGCGGTTCGCATGCCAGTGGCCCGTCGACCCATCCGGTCAGTGGATACTACTACGGTGCCGGCTACGGAGGCGGCGGCGAGGCGCCCGCCGAGGGGGACACCGGCTACCAGAATCGGTCGTCGGAGCCGAACCCGAGCGCTCCCCCCGGCTACGATCTGGCGCTTCCGACCTCGTCTCAGCTTCACCGACCATCCCCTGCGGGGGAGTGGTCGCCCCCGTTGTCCCCGCCGGCCCGCGCCCACCAGGTGGTGGGGCGAATCCTGCAGGTGGCGGGCCAACGCCTGACGCTTCGGACGGCCTCAGGACCTTATACCATCTGGGCCTCAGGGGTGCCCGACCCCCATGCCGGCGACCTGGTGGTCGCCTGGATCGACGACAACAACCGCTGCCAGAGCCTCTGGCTTGTCCCTCGGCAACATCAGTGAGAAGGAGTCGGTCATGAAAAACCTCATGGGAACGACGTTTACTGCGCTCCTGGCGGCGACGGCGCTGGCCGTCGCGCACCCGGGGGGCGGGGGAGGCTTCCACGGAGGGGGCGGCGGGTTCCACGGGGGCGGAGGCGGCTTCCATGGCGGTGGCGGGGGCTTTCGCGGCGGGTTCCACGGCGGGGGTGGGGGCTTCCACGGGGGCTTCCACAGCGGATTCGGAGGAGGCTTCCGCAGCAGATTCGGCGGAGGCTTCCACCGCGGATTCCGGGGCGGCTTCGGCGGGGGTTTCCATGGGAATCGCTTCGGTGCGGTCGGTTTTCCGCGACCCAATGCCGGGCGATTTGGCGGGTTCGGGCTCGGCTTCAACCACGGGTTCGGGAACTTCAATCGTGGCGGGTGGAACGGCGGCTGGGGAGGTACGTGGCCCTGGTTCAGCACCAGCTTCGTCTACGGCGGAGGCTATCCCGGCTACGCCTATGGCTATCCTTACGGGTACCTTGGCTTCTACGACCTGTCGCCCATCGACATGTCGATCGACTACCCCGATCTGCCGACCTACCCCCCGTATGGGCCCTCCTATTACCCCAGTCCGTATCCGACGATCATTCCGGACGGAGGTCCACCGGCTCTTGCCCCGGTCGCTCCCGTGGCGCCCGAGGAGGCTCCCGCCCCAGTTGGCAAGGCGGTGAAGGGGCACATCGTGTCTCTGACCGACAACTCCATCGCCCTGAGCCACGGCGGCCGGGTCGACAGCTACCGCATCACCCCATCGACCGAGGTCTCGCAAGTGCTGGTGAAGGGCAACCTGGTACAGGTCTTCCTGCAGCCCGGCACGGCGGCGGTCCAGGCGATCGTGAAGTACAGCCCGGTCTACCAGTCGGTGCCCTCATCCCCCGCGGTTCCCCTGCGCGGCCAGCCGTGATATTCGATACCCGCAAAAAGCCTCGGCTAGATTGGGCCGGGGCTTTTTGGTTGCCAACGCCGTCCCCCTCCGTTCTTGATGCAATACAATCCCGCAAGATGGGTAAAAGGAGATAACAGACTCAACCAAAGGAGACTTTTCCCTTGCATCGACCAGAATTGCTCACCACCACGCCCGTTCGACTCCCCTTCGCCACTGCGGCGCGGCAGACCGAGACGGAAGACCCCGCTGGGGACCATAACGAAATAGCGGGTCCGCCCTCGGTCGGTCGATAAGACTACAATGCGATCGCGGCAATAAGGGCGAAAGCAGCAATCAGCACGCCGATCACGGCCAGGACGAACGTGGTGCCGGGGCGTAGATCCAGCGCCCACGGGTCCCGGGCAGCGCTGGTGGGCTTCACCGCCCGCGGCCCGGTGGCAGCAACATTGGCATTGGGGGGCGACGGATCTCCCGCCAGGGCAGGTTGTTCTGCCGTACTGGATTGGCTGCTCTGCGTCAGCCTGGACTCAACTGGGTTGATGATGGATTTGTCTGCCATGACGGCCTCCGGACCGATGCAAATGTGCATCTATCATCAAGGTCGTTGCCGCATCCAGAACGCGACAAACATCACCCCCCCGGCCTCCGGTGCGGCGGCCAGGGACATCGACCTGAACGACGAACTGCTGGCTACCTTCGGGACAAGGAGAAAGTCAGAGTATGTCCGGTCATTCCAAATGGCACAACATCCGGTTGAAGAAGGGCAAGGTGGACGCCCAGCGGGGCAAGATGTTCACCAAGATCTCCCGAGAAATCCTCATGGCCGCCAAGGCCGGCGGCGGCGATCCCGAAGCCAACCTGACCCTCAAGAACGCCATCATCCGGGCCCGTGAAGTCAACATGCCCGCGGACAACATCAAACGGGTCATCGAGAAGGCCACCGGGGGCGCCGAAGGCGCCAACTTCGAAGAGATCATGTACGAAGGCTATGGCCCCCACGGGGTGGCCGTGCTGGTCGACGCCGCCACCGACAACCGCAACCGCACGGCGGCCGACATGCGCAACCTCTTTGCCAAGAACAACGGCAACCTCGGTGACAGCGGCTGCGTCGCCTGGATGTTCGACAAGAAAGGCGTCATCAGCATCCCGGGCGACGCCATCACCGAAGACAAGCTCTTCGAACTGGCCATCGACGCCGGCGCCGAAGACGTCAAACCTACGGACGACGGCTTCGAGGTGCTCACCGCCCCGACCGACTTTGCCAAGGTGTTGGGCGCCATCGAAAAAGCCAAGGTCAAGACGGAGTCTGCCGAACTCAGCATGATTCCCAAGACCGTGGTCATACTGGGAGCCCCCGAGGCTCGCGCGGTCCTCAAGCTCATGGACGTCCTGGAAGATTACGACGACGTCATTCACGTCTATGCCAACTTTGACATCCCGGCCGAAGTGCTCGAAGAAGTCGGCGCCTGATCACCGCACCTCCGGATACCACCGCCGAGACACTCGACCGCCGAGGCCCGCCCACGCCGCCAGCGCCAGATTGACGGCCATCTGCCGGACCGCGCCCCGCCGCACGAATCGCCGTGCCGACGTGGTCACCGTCAGCGGCAGGACGACCGGCCCGAAACGACGCAGCCGCCGCCAGAACTCCACGTCCTCGAATGGTACCGTCTCGGAGAACCCGCCGAGCGCCTGGAACACCTCCCGTCGGACGAAGAATGCGGCGTCGCCGAAAGAGCACAGCGACCAGCGAGTGAACCCGGCATAGAAGGCGAGCAGCGGATGGGGCCGGTCAAACCGCAATCGGAAGCGACCGCCTGGAGCCGTCTGCCGTACCGCAGCCAGCGCCCCGGGGGGGAGCCGGGTATCGGCATGGAGGAACAGGATCACGTCCCCGGTCGCCACCGCGGCGCCGCGGTTCATCTGGGTGGCTCGGCCCCGAGGCGACCTCAACACGCACACGCCGGCACCAACCTGCTCGAGCGTCCCATCGGTGCTGCCGCCGTCGACCACAATCACCTCATCGGGGCCGTGCGCCTGCAACAGGTCCAGGCTCTCTCGCACCTGGCCCGCTTCGTTGAGGACGGGCATGACGACCGACACTCGCATGTCGGCATCATACCCAGCCCGCGGTTTCGATAAGACAACGGATGGGGGAAATGGACAGCGTGCTAGCGTGGTGGATGGCCCTCGCCCTGGCAGAAATCGGTTGGCCGCTTCGTGCCATGGGCCCGCGCCGGCCTCGATGGCAGCGAAACCTTGCCCTGGCGGCGATGGGCGGCGTCGTCGTCGCCTGCTTGGAGCAACCCCTGGTCGCCCAGGTGGCAGGCCGCGTTCCAGGGCTCTGCAGGCTCCTGCCCAGGCGCGCCCGGCGCCTGGGAGCGTGGCTTTTGATGGACTACACGATGTACGCCTGGCACGTCGCCACCCATAAAATCCCGCGCCTGTGGCGCTTCCACCGCATCCACCACCTCGACCGCGACATGGACACCACCACCGCCCTGCGCTTCCACCTGGGGGAGATGCTGTGGTCGGTGCCCTGGAGGTTGGCGCAGGTCGTCGTGTCCGGCGCCGATGAGGGGGTCTACCGCCACTGGCAGCGCGCGCTGGCCCTCTGCATTTTGTTCCAGCACTCCAACTGGCGCCTCCCCGTCCGTGTCGATCGAGGGCTCGCCCGCTGGATCATCACCCCTCGCCTGCACGGCGTCCACCACGGCCGCGACGACCAGGACGTCAACTGGGGCAGCACGCTGGCCATCTGGGACCTGCTGCACCACACCTGGCGTTGGAAGGCCAGTGCCCAGCCGGTCGGACTGGATGGCGAGCCGGACCTGCCCGTCCCTGCCCTGCTCGAAGCCCCGTGGGCCTGAAGTTTTGCCTTTTGGCAACATATCGAAGAACGGCTCCAGCTATACTCACCATGGATGATTCGAGAGTTCTTTCACCACCGGCTCCAACCCCAGGCTACCATGGATGGCCTCATGCAGGCAGCGCGGGCATCGACCCCTGACTGGACGCCTTCGACCCCCCTGTCCGACATTCGCAACGCCCACGTCACCAACACGCCGGCCGAGATGGAGACCGCCTTGCGCGGCGACGCCAACTGCCTGGAGGCCGACGTCCGGCTAGCGGGGGACGTCCGCCCCATGCCGGGCTATCGAAACCGCCCCGTCATCGCAGCCCACTGGGACTGGGACACGCATGGCCTGACCTTGCCGGAGTGGTTGAAGGTGGGAAGTGCCTCTGGCCGCATGCTCAAACTGGACTTCAAGAGTGCGGCGGCCATCCGCCCGGCTTTGAAAGATTTGAAGGCGTCGGGCATCCCCGGCGAGCGGTTGATGCTGAACGGCGGCATCGACCTGCGCCGGGGCACGTCGCCTCTCGGCATCGCGATGTCAGTGCACAACCTCTTCTTTGCCAGCCACACCTCGGTCGGCATCTTGCAAGAGATGCGGAGGGCCTACCCGTCAGCCCTCATCGCCCTGTCGCCTTCCCACCAACCCCGCGCCGAACGCGACTATCGAAAAATCAGCGACTGCGCGACCGCGGTGGGTGGACCGCTGACCTTTCCGTTGGCCGCCAGCATGGTCGACGAGGAAGTCGTCCGCCGGCTGAAGCCCTACGGCAGCGTATCGGTCTATGCCAGCGAGGGGTCTTTCAAAGTGACCGACGTGGCCAAGGACACCGAACATTTCCGTCGCATGGGCGTGGACGGGGTCATCGACCTCGCCCAGCACTGACCTCCAGGCGGCGCACCAGGCGGACCACGTCCTCCTCTGTCGTTCGATAGTTGGTGACGCATGCTCGCAATACGGGGCGCCCTCCGCCCAGTCGCGTGGTGGAGATCCAGGCGTCGCCGGAGGCCACCACCGTGCGGGCCAGGGCCTCCAGATACGGGAGCGTCCCCCCGTCAGGATGCTCGCCGTCGACAAAGCAGACCAGCGGCAGTCGCGTCTGGTTGACGACCCGCCAGCCGTATCGAGTGAGCTCCGTGCGGAGAAACTCGCCGACGGCGGTCTGGTGGCGCAAAGCCTGGGCGTAGCCCTCCCAGCCCGCGACGGCCAGGGACATGAGGACCTTCAACCCCATGAAGCGGCGAGACCACTGCAGAGAGTGTCGATAGGGGTCGACGTGGTCGGCCTCTCTGGGCATGTAGCTGGCCTCCATGTCGAACGTCTGCTCGAGAATGTGGACATGGCGGGTCAGGTACATGCCGGCCCCCATGGGCACCGACAACCACTTATGGGCATCGAAGGCGATGGAGTCGGCTTGTTCGATCCCGGCCAGCAAAGCCTGGAGCTCGGGGACCAGAACGGCCGCCCCTCCCCAGGCCGCGTCCACGTGGAACCACAGCCCTTCGGCGCGAGCCAGGGCCGCCAGACGGGGCAGCGGATCGATGGCGCCGCCGCTGGTCGTCCCCGCCTCGTGCCCACCACCATGAAGGGGGTTTTGCCGGCACGGCGGTCCTCCTCGATGGCGCGGGTGAGGGCGGCGACGTCCAGGGTCTGGTCCTCCCCGACCGGGACCTCTCGTAGCCCGGCCGCCCCGAGACCCGACACGCGGGCCGCCTTGTGGAACGAGTGGTGGGCCTGTTCCGATACGTATAGAACGGGCCGCAGCCCGGTCAGCCCTTCGGTGGCAAATTGCGGAAACGACTGCGTCAGTGCCGTCAGAACCGCCGTGTGGTTCGCCTCGGTGCCCCCGGAGGTGAAGGTGCCGTCTGTGGCCGCGTATCCGAAACGACTGCCGAAGGTCTGGATGACGTGCCGTTCCGCGGCGTTGGCAAACGGACTGTGGCTCCACGAGGCCAGTTGCGGATTGAAGGCGGCCACCAGGGTGTCGGCCGCCACCCCCATGGTCGTCGGGGCCGGATTGAAGAGCCCAAAATAACCTGGGTGCGACGTGTGGACCTGATCCACCTCCAGCCCTCGAGTGACGTGCGCGACGACCTCCTCCGGCGCCATGGGCCGGCCGAAGTCAAACGGGGCGAGCAGTTCCGCCGCTCGGTCTCGGGAGGGCGCCACGGGGAAGGTCTCGACCTCAGCGAGGAACTTTTCGACCTCGGATGAGACCCGCTCCCATAGGAGCTGTCGCTCCCGAGACTCGAGGGTCAGGCGGTCAGGGCTGCTGGGCAATCTGCTGCAGAGCGGCGTATCGAGCCTGCGCGGAGTCGGTATATTGGAGGCCGCCCACGTTGGTCTGATCCCACGCCGACTTCGCCAGCGAACGCTGCACGTCGGTGCACTGCTGATTGGTGGAGATGGCCAGCAGGGCGTCGCCCGTCATGGCGTCGGCATCGGGCCACTGGTTGGCCGGGCTGTAGGCGTTCATGCCGACGACGGCCATGACGTGGCCTATCGAACCTGCCACGTGGTTGGCGATGGCAGAGGCCGCCGCATAACGCGCCTGCGCCGAATTCTGATACTGCATGCCGCCGTGGTTGCCCATGTTCCACCCGAGCCGGGCGATGGTCTTCTCGTCGGGCGTCGTGTCGTTGTTGCTGAGGATGGAATTAAGTCCGTTGCCCATGAAGACGTCGGCGTCGGGCCACTGGGTGGCCCCGTCGTAAGAGCGCATGGCCTCGGCGGCGAGTGCGCCCCCGACCTGGCTGTATTGAACCGCGGCGGGCGCGGCGGCAGTAATGGTAGACATTTTGTATCTCCTTCTCTCCGCCTGCATTCTATGTACGGAAAGATGCCCAGTTGTTACCGGCGTGTTAACAGGCAGGATATGGCGGCGGGTGCTTGAAGATTCCTCAAGATGATCATCCTCGGCATCGACCCGGGCACCGCCACCACCGGCTACGGCGTCATCGAAATGGATGGCGACAGTTGCAAGACCCTGGACTACGGCTGCATTCGCACCACGCCCGACCGCAGCCGGCAGGACCGGCTGAAGATCATCCACGGGCAGATGCTGGCCATCCTGGACCGCTGGCAGCCGGATGTCATGGCCATCGAGCAGCTCTTCTTCAACCGCAACACCAGCACCGCCATGGTGGTGGGCGAGGCTCGCGGCGTGATGCTGTTGGCGGCCTCCATGCGAGAAGTGTCCGTCGCGGAATACACCCCGATGGTCGTGAAGCAGGCCCTGGTGGGGTACGGACGGGCGTCGAAGTCGCAGGTCGAGGACATGGTCCAACTGGAACTGGGCCTCAAGAAAGCCCCCAAGCCGGACGACGTATCGGATGCCCTCGCCATCGCCCTGACCCACTGCTTTCTCGGAGCCCGCCTGCCCAAAGCCGTCTAGCGGCCTTTCAAGAGCCCCACGATCTCTTCGGGCGTCGGCATGTGGCCGGCCTCCCGTTTGGAAAAGACCTTCTGGCCATCGACCCGAACGTCGAGAACCCCGGGGGCGGCCATGGCCAGTTGGGCTTCAATGCCCAGTTCGGCCCGAATGGCTTCCTGCAAGCGCACGGCTTGCGCCTTGATGTCGGGTCAAATAAAGCAGCGCTTGATTTCGACTTCCATGTTCCCTCCTATAGGGCGGTTTTCAACCAGACTTGGAATGTGGTCATTATTGTAGCCTCGCCAGTCCGTCGAAAGCAATACCCTGTCTTCCGTCCTGAGTGCCATGGGGTCGACCTCCTGATGCTGAGCATGGCATGGCGCCCCCTTTTCCTGTCATGGGGGCAGGGGAAGCATACTCGGGCGTCATTTCCAGCTTCTTGCCCGGTCATGGCCAAAGGCCGCGAAAGTGTTGCAGGAAGATGTCCAGGAAGCCGGGGGAGGGCGACGTAGTACCGCGCGTGCAGCCGACCGAGTCTGATTTCGTAGTCCTTCACCAGGGCATTCCGAGGCTTCGCGACAGTGGCATAGCGGTGCGCGAGGTTTTTCAACTGTGGCGGTCCGGGGTCAACATGGCGGACATCCCGGGGCGCCTGCCGGCGCTATCTGTCGCCGAGGTCTTCGCCGCCTTGCGATACGCCCGAGACCATGAGGATCAGCTCTCGTGATCAACCATCTCACGGGCACCCTTGAGGCGGTCGAGAAAGGCACGGTCGTGGTGGATGTCGGCGGGGTCGGCTTCAGCGTGCAGATGGCCGCCGACCCCGACACGCTGTCCAGGTGGAGTCGCCAGGTGGGCACCGCGGTCAAGGTCTACACGCACCTGGCCGTGCGCGAAGACGACATGTCGTTGTATGGTTTCCGCTCGCCGCAGGACCGGGCGCTCTTCCGCCTGCTCCTGGGCGTCAGCGGCGTGGGCCCGAAGGCCGCCACCTCGGTGCTGTCGTCTCTCGACGCCGCGGCCCTCATGACCGCCATCCTGGGCGAGAACGTCAACCTGCTCAAGAAAATAACGGGCATCGGTCCCAAGACGGCGCAGCGCATCGTGCTGGAACTGAAGGACAAGGTGCGCAAGATGGGCGTGGTCGAAGGGTCGATGGCAGAGCGGCCCGAGGATCGGGCCATCGCCGAGGTGGTGGAAGTGCTCGAAAGCCTGGGCTGCGCCCCTGACCAGGCCGACAAGGTCGCCCGGCAGGGCCTGGCGCGACTGGGGCCGTCGGCCGGTTTCGATACGCTCCTGTCGGCTTGTCTCAAGCAGTTGTCGGAGGCCCGCTAGATGCGCATGCTGAGCGGCGACAAGAAAGAAGAGGAGGCCCGCTACGACGTCGCACTCCGGCCGAAGACGCTGGCAGAATATATCGGACAGGAGCGCATCAAGGAGAACCTCAAAGTCTTCATCCAGGCGGCCCGCCAACGCGGCGAACCCCTCGATCACGTGCTGCTGTTCGGACCCCCGGGGCTGGGCAAGACGACGCTGTCGAACGTCATTGCAAAAGAACTCGAGGTGCAGATCAAGGCGACCTCGGGACCGGCCATGGAGCGAGCCATCGATCTCCTGGTGGTGCTGGGCAACCTGGCGGAAAAGGACGTCCTCTTCATCGATGAAATCCATCGACTCCCCCGGGTGGTCGAGGAGATTCTCTACCCCGCCATGGAAGACTTCACGTTCGATAGGGTCATCGGCAAGGGGCAGGCGGAGCGGACCCGCAAGATCCAGTTGCCCCCCTTCACCCTGGTGGGGGCGACCACCCGGGCGGGCGCCATCTCTTCACCCCTGCGGGGACGCTTCGGGATTGTCCTCACCCTCGACTACTATAGCGCCGAGAGTCTGCAGGACATCGTGACCCGCAGCGCCGGCCTGCTCGGCATTCCGATATCGGAGGAGGGGGCCCGAGAAATCGCGGTCCGAGCCCGGGGCACGCCCCGCATCGCCAATCGATTGCTCCGGCGTGTGCGGGACTTCGCCCAGGTGCGAAACGATCCCGAGATCAGCCGGGCGACGGCCGACTATGCCCTGCAACAGCTAGGGGTCGACCCGTTGGGCCTGGACGAGGTGGACCGGCGCATTCTCGACGTCCTGGTGAAGATGTACGCCGGGCGTCCCGTGGGCCTCGATACGCTGGCGGCCATGGTGCACGAAGAGTCCAATACCATTGAGGAAGTCTACGAGCCGTATCTCTTGCAGAAAGGCTTCCTGCAAAGAACGCCTCGGGGCCGGGCGGCGGCGCCCAAGGCGTTCGAGTATCTGCGGGTGGCGCCCCCTCCGGAGCAGTTGGGCTTCTAGGCTCTACGACGCCGATCGGCGTGGAGACAGAGCCCCACCAGCAACACGGCGACGGCCAAAGGAGCCGCGTGTGGGTCAACTTCCGGGGCGGCGGCCGGTCCTACGAACACAAAGGGGTCAATGGACGCTCGGAATAGTGCGAAGCCTGGCGTGCCATTGGCAGGGAAACAAAGCGAGACCTGGGCGGTGTCAAAAAATTGCAGATCGGAGTACAGATTCCCGCATGGCGTGGTAAAAAAACCCGGGTGATAGACGGCCGTGCTGCTGCAGCAGATGGGCAATTGGCCGCACTCGGCGGGAAAGACGCACAGTCCGCTCAAACAGGTGGGTGCCGTCACCACCATGTAGCAAACGCCTTCAGGACAGACGCCGCTAAAACATTGGCCTCCGAACGTCACCCGCGCGAAGGTTGAGGCGCGTCCGGTCCAGGTGGGACCGGGGCAGGAGCAGGCCGGGGTCGGACTGGGTATGACGAAACCTTGGGAAAAACCACAGGCACAAGCGGCCACATCATAGGTTTGCCCCGGTTGGAGCAAGATCGGCTGAAAGACCTTCATGCTCACGCGGGCACTGGCAGACTCCGCGGCGGTCGGGCAAGCTGTTGGACCAGTCCCGCGGCAGGCAGTCGGGCAATTGCACGCGACAGCGCCAGCCGTCAGTGTTAGAAAGCCGAAACTGTTGCAGACGCAGGTTCCCACCCTGATACAACTGCTGGAGTTTGGCCGGATGCTTGAGCGGAAGGCCTGGAGGCTGCCTTTTTGGCAGTACCTGCCGTACCAGCAGAAAATGCTGCCATAGGACCCGCTCGTGGTTCTACTCCCAGGAAAGCAGGTGTTGCCAAAGCAAGGCTGGGGGCCGTAGAAGCAGAAATTGCTCACGAGATTCCGGGCAGGGCAAAGGCAGGGGCCATAGCAACAAGCCGGTGCCAGGGCACCAAACGTCGGCGTCGCGGTCGCGGGCCCGACACTGCTCAACCACCACAGCAAGCCCACCAGAACCCCGAGTATCGATCGAATCAGCGATATCCGCACCGCACCACCTCCTTTTTTCGGAACCTTTATGGTAACAGAAGCGTTGAGGGCCTGTCAATGTCCGCGAGCCCCCGGTCGAAGGCTCCGGACGTGAACTCCGGCAGGAGCTTGCCGAGCCGCTCGGAGCGCATCGAAAGATCCCGCTGGCGGGGCTCGTCAAAGGGCACGTCCCGGCGGGAAATGGGTTGGACCCGGTCCTCGGGGACGCCCACGATGCGCGCCAGTCTGCGGGCCATGTCGAACCGCGACAAGCGCTCCGGCCCGGCCAGATGTACGATGCCGGTCGCTTGCGCCTCCAACAATCCGCACAGGGCCCAGGCCGCATCCGAATAATCCAGCGGCGACCGCCACTCGTCGGCAAAGGCCTCTATCGAGCCTCCGGCCGACAAGGTCTCCATGGTCGTATCGAAAAAGCTGCGGCGACGGGACCTGGACCACCCGCACATCAGCGCCATGCGCGCCACCAGGGCGGCAGGGTTCGCCGCCAGCACCGCGGCTTCCGAGGCCACCTTGCTGCGGCCGTACGTGGTCACGGGACTGGGGGCGGAAGATTCGACGTAGGGCGCCCCCTCGCCGTCAAAGACCATGTCGGTGGACAGGTGCACGAACCGCGGGCAGTAAGTGGCCAGGCGGGCCGCCGCGTCGACGTTGACCGCCCAGGCCGCCGGCGGATTTCGATAGCAGTCGGAGACGGTCGACATGGCGGCGGTGTGGATGACGGCATCGGGCCGGAACGCATCCAGCCGTCGTTGCACCGCTTCGGGGTCGAGGAGATCCAGCTCCGAACGTCCCCAGCCCTGGACCGTCCACCCCCGGCGCCCAGCCGCCTCCACCACGTAAGGACCTAGCTTGCCGGCCGCCCCGGTCACCACCACACGCACGGGGCAGGCTTCCCGATGCCCTCTTGCGTTCCTCCGCTTCGCCTGCTATGATGTTGACTGACGAGTCAATCAATGAAGAAACAAGACGCCGCTGCACGCAGCAGGAACCTCATCCTCGACGCCGCTCTCCAGGTCTTTGCCGACAAGGGGTTTCACCAGGCGACCAACCAGGACATCGCCAGGGCCGCGGGCATCGGCTCCGCGGGCCTGATCTACCACTATTTCCAGGACAAGAAGGACCTGCTGGTCAAGGTGGTCGAGCGGGCCAGCCCTCTGTTGCGCCTGCTGGCGATGCCCGGAGACTTCGTCGATCTGCCGCTGCGCGAAGGCCTCGTGCGGTGGGCACAAGCCTTTCTGGGCATGGCCGAAAGCCCGGCCCAGGTGGCGGTGGCCCGAGTGTTGATCGGAGAGGCATTGCGCGACCCGGACACCGCGGCCCGTTTCTTCGCCGTTGGACCGGGACGCGGTCTGGGCTTTCTCGGCTCATTTCTCCACCACCACATGGAGGCTGGCCGTCTCCGTCCCCAGACCCCCGATCTGCTGGCCCGCCAGTTCATGGGGCCACTGGTCCTCGCACTCTTGTTGCGAGTCATCTTTCGCCGACCCGAAGCCATGCCCGAGGGCCTGGCGGAGCGCACGGTCGATACTTTCCTGGAAGGCGCCGCCGTATGAAACGCTTGCTCCTCCCCCTGCTGGCGCTGCTGGTCTTCGGCGGCGGCGGCCTGCTGGTCGATCTCCATCGGCAACGAGAGCGGAGCGTCATGAGCGGGTTCTTTGAGAGCCAGCCGACGGTGGTGGCGTCTCGCAGCGGGGGAAGGGTGCAACGCATTCTGACACCGGAAGGCGCCAAAGTGTCGGCGGGACAGCGCCTCATGGAGCTTGAGGCCGCCCCCGGGCAGGCCGACACTGCGGCCCTCGAAGCCGCCGCCCGGCAGGCCGAAGCGCACTTTCAGGCCGTCCACGCCGGCCCTCGCCCGGAAGATATCCGTCGACAGGAGGCCGTCGTCGCCGAGCTGCGCTCCCAGTTGGACAAGACAGTGAACGGCGCCCAGCCCGAAGAAATTGCGTCGGCCCAGGCCCGCTACGACCAGGCCCAGGCGCGCTATGCGGAGGCCCTGCACGGGCCCACCTGGGAGGACCGGGGCCAGGTGCGGCAGCAGATGGCCGCCGCGCAGGCCCGCCGGGACTTCGCCAAGAAGGAGATGGGGCGGCAGCAGTCATTGTACGCCCAGGATGCCACCAGCCGGCACGCCGTCGACCAGGCCGTGAGCGACTACGACGCCGCCGAGGCCACCCTGCGTTCCGCCGAGGACGCCTTCTATCAGGCCCGCCGCGGCACCCGAACGGAGGACATCGCCCAGGCCCGCGCCGACAAAGAGGCCGCTCGCCAGCAGTGGCTGCTGCTCAAGGGCGGCAGCCGCCCGGAGGACGTCGCGGCGGCCCGGGCGCGGCTGGCGCAGGCCCAGGCGCAACTCGACGAGCTGCGGCGAGGGAACCGTCCCGAGGACGTCGCCGAGGCTCGCGCCCAGGCGGCGCGGGCTCAAGCGGAGGCTCGGAGTGCGGTCGCCAAGACCGCCGAAAGACAGGTCACGGCGCCCTTGGCGGCGGTGGTGGAGCGCAACCTGGTGGCGGTCGGCGACCTCGTCACCATCGGACAACCGCTGGCGAGGCTGGCTGACCCGACGGACATCTGGCTGCGGGTGTACCTGCCGGAGGCCGACCTGGCCAAGGTGAAGGTCGGCGATGCGGCCCAGCTTCAGGTAGACGGCATCGACCCACGGGTGCCGGCCGTCGTCGACGTCATCGCCACCCAGGGCGAGTTCACCCCGGCCAACGTGCAGACGCCCGGCGATCGCGGGCAGCAAGTGTACGCGGTGCGCCTGCGGCTGGCCAATCCCGATGCTCGCATCAAGGCGGGCATGGAGGCGACTGTCAAGTCCATGGGGCAGTGGCGTTGAACGCCATCGATGCGCACGACCTGACCCGCCGATTTGGCCCCGTCACGGCGGTCGACAAGGTGACGTTCCAGGTGGAGGCCGGCCAGATCTTCGGCTTCCTGGGCCCGAACGGCAGCGGCAAAAGCACTTGCATTCGAATGCTGTGCGGGGTGCTGGAACCCAGCGACGGGCACGCCACGGTGGTCGGATACGACGTCGTTCGACAAGCCGAGCAGGTCAAGCGTTCGATAGGCTACATGAGCCAGGGCTTCAGCCTGTATCGGGATCTGTCGGTGCGGGAGAACCTGGACTTCTTCGCCGGCATCTACGGTATCAAGGGGGGACGTCTACGGGAGCGGCGCGATCACGTCGTCGACGTGGTTGGCATTGGGCCTTATCTGGACCGACCGGCCGGTCAACTGTCGGGAGGCTGGAGACAACGGTTGGCCCTGGCGGCGGCGCTCATCCACGATCCGCCGCTGGTGTTTCTCGACGAACCCACCGCCGGTATCGATCCGGTCGCCCGTCGAGATCTGTGGGACCTGCTCTTCACCCTGGCCGGCCAGGGCAAGACGCTCTTCGTGACCACCCACTACATGGACGAAGCCGAACGCTGCAACCTCATCGGCTACATCTACTTGTCGAAGCTCATGGTGCTGGGCACCCCGCACGAGCTGAAGGCCCGTTCCGACGTGCGGCCGGCGGGGACGAGACGGGTGGCCGTGGCGGCGGAGCCTCCCTCGGTGGCCCTGGCCGCGCTGAAGCGCGCCCCCGGCGTCGAAGATGCCACCCTGGTCGAAGCCGAGATCCACCTGCTGCTGGATGAGCGGATCGGGGACGACCAGATCATGGGCTGGGTCGGCGAGGCCGGTCTGACATGCCACGGGGTTCGGCCTATCGAACCGTCGCTGGAAGACGTCTTCGTCACGCTCACCCGCCGCATGGCAAGAGCCGCATGAACCTGTGGCTGGATGGCTTCCGGGCGGTCGCCTGGAAGGAGGTCATGCACATTCGCCGAGACCGGGCCAGCCTGGTCTTTGCCCTGCTCATTCCCATGGTGCAGATCGTCCTGTTCGGCTTTGCCATCGACTTCGACGTTCGCTACGTGTCCACCGTGGTGGTGGACCTGGACCAGTCGAGAGAAAGCCGGGACTTCCTGGCCGGGCTGAAGAATACCCAATACATGCTGGTCACCAGCCGGGTCGCGACGCCCCAGCAGGCGGAGGCGCAGATCCGCACGGGAGAGGCGCGGGTGGCGGTCATCGTGCCGCCGGACTTCGCTCGGCGCAGCGGGGCCGGCGACCATCCGCAGGTGCAGGTGTTGATCGACGGATCCGATAGCCAGGTGGCCAACCGGGTCATCGCGGCCTTGCATCCGGTGTCGCTGCCGGAGGGGGCGGTCGAACCGAGACTGCAGCTCCTGTACAATCCGGATGGAAGAACCGCCACGTTTACGATCCCGGGTCTCATCGGGGTCATCTTGCAGCTCGTGACCGTGTCGCTGACCAGTCTCAGCCTGGTCCGGGAGAAGGAGCAGGGCACGCTGGAGCAGGTCATGGTGAGTCCCATCAGCCGGTCGGGGCTGATGTTGGGAAAGATCGTTCCCTACTTCGCCCTGGGACTCATGGAGATGGTGACGGTGCTGATCATCGGCTGGCTGGTGTTCGACGTGCACGTGGCGGGTAGCCTGGTCGGGCTGATGCTGATGACGGTGCCGTTTCTGTTGTCGACCCTGGGCCTGGGACTGGTCATCAGCACGTTATCGCAGACGCAGGCGCAGGCCGTACAGTTGACCATCCTGACGCTCCTGCCGTCAGTGTTGCTGTCGGGGTTCGTCTTTCCTCGAGACAGCATGCCGGGACCGCTGTACGTGTTGAGCTGCATCATTCCCGTCACGCACTATGTCGAAATTCTACGGGGGGTGATGATCCGCTCGGCGGGCATAGTGGATCTGTGGGATCGGGTGCTGGCGCTCTGCGTGATCGCCGGTGTGCTGGTGACGGTGGCTGCCACCCGATTCCGCAAGAGCGTCAGCTAGGCGCCCTACTGAGCGCGACGTCGTCGCTCGCCCAGCACGGCGAAGACCGCCAGCAACAAGGCCGTGGGGGCGCGTAGGGACCCGTCGTCCACTTCGGGGGCCCCGGTGGCTGAAGAAACGAGGGCAACGGAAAGATGCGGATCCATCACTGCCAGGGCGTTAGTGTCAAAAGTGGCAAACACGTGCGCTTCTTCGGCAAACTTCAAGGTCTCGATGGGACCGCTGGCGGTAAAATCGAGGGAAAACGTGTCGAAACAGTTGGCCAGTCTGCAGGCTGCGGGACAGCAGGTCTTGGCGCCGCAAATGCACAGGCTGTCCTTACCGTGGGGGCACAACCGCCACGTCCGGCAACTGTGGGTGCTGCCTCCGATGCAGATATCCACGTTGCCGCAAGCGTTGCCACAAACACAGGAAGAGGGTGGGACGGAAAAACATGGGGCACCGCAGGTCGAAAACGTCAACCGGTAGTTGCAACCTGTCGTCAGGCCGCTCAAGCAACCCTTGACGTGGATGCCGGCGAAGATGTTGACGCCCGAGCCGTTGCACGCAAATGCGGTAAACACGATGCTGGGACAAGGAGCCGCATGGGTCTGGACACAGGCAAAGGATCCCAGATCTGCAGACCCGCAGAGCCCACGATACACCTGGGTCGACGGGCGGCACGTCCGGCCAAAAGAGGGGCACGCCGTCCAGCCGCAAAATGTAGCGGCAGCATTGCAGCCCTTGTGGGTGCGGAAATCTCCGTTTCCTCCCGCCACGGTGGGCGCCGCATTCGCTTCTACCCCCGGCCTGGCAAGACACACCAGTACCGTGGCCAAAGCCACCAGCACGTGCGGCCACCGAAAGCCCTTTTGCTGCATCAATATCCCTCCTCGCCAGGCACGACAAGGAATTTCAATCCAAGGCACCGGATTCCTGTTCCCCACACGCTCGGCAGGCCCAGACCATGGCTAGACAGAGCGCCAGCGCAGCACCATCAAGGTGATGTCGTCGGGAAAGGTGGTCGCGGCCGTGCCGACGTGCTCTCGCAGGCGGCCCAGCAGATCGATGCTGCTGCCCTCTCCCGCCCCAACCAGGAGTTCGTCGACGCTCATGCGGCCGAGTCGGGAGCCGTCAGCCCGTATCGCATCGACCAGGCCGTCGGTGTAGCCAAAGACTCGGTCGCCGCTGTGCAGTTGGCGCCGCTCCTGGGTATACTTGGCCTCCGACAGGACCCCGAGCATGACGCCGGTGGCCCCCAGCTCCTCGAACGCGCCGTCGTCCAACAGCAACACGGGCTCGTGGCCAGCGCTGGCATAGGTGAGGCTACCGTCCGATAGGTTCAGGACCATGTAGAACAGCGTGACGAACTTCTCACCCTCCAGGTGGCCAGCCAATCGCTCGTTCAGATAAGCCAGGACCTGGGCGGGATCCGACGTGCGCCCGGGCGCGTCGGCCAGCAGTCCAATCAATACGGAGGCGGCCAGGGCGGCCGGCGCCCCCTTGCCCGACACGTCGGCCAGGGCCACCATGAGCAGGTCGCCTTCCAGCGTCGCCTTGATGGCGTCTCCACCGAGCGACCCGGCAGGTTGGAACCAGGTGGCCAGATCTAGACTGGGGTGCCGGGGAACGCCCCGATAGAGCACCTCCTGGAGGGCCCGGGCCTGATCCAGCTCTCTCGCCATGACGTCGCGCATGGCGGTGATGACGCGCTGCTGATGGGCGAGCCGTGCCGAAACCACGGTGGTCGCGACGACCATGACCCCGATGAGGAACTCGTTGGCCGCGACCGGCTGCCAATCAGTCACCTGGCTCTGGTAGGACAAGTCCGAGTGAAGCTGACAGAAGAAAGCCACCACCGCCATGACGGCCGCCCAGCGCCAACCCCAGGTCCACCCCGTGAGGGCGACGGGGAAAAGATAGAGGATGCCCGCGACGATGCTCGGGTGGGTGGACTCGTCCAGCAGCAGGACCGCCACAAACCACCCGATGACCAATACGGCCTGAACCCGTCTGCTCATCCGACCAGCCTCTTCGCAGACGGGATTTACGCTTCCTTTACAATCGAGCGGCCGGCGAGCCACCCCTAGACGGGAGTCACCGTGCCCGGTGCCCAATCATGGCCGTCCAGGAGGTGGGATTCATGAAGGATCGTCTGCGGGTCAAGCCCGGCACCAAGGTCAAGCTCAAGGACTGGAACCCCGATGACGACGGCGGCATCGGGAAGGACTCTCCCGAGGCAGAAGCCGCTCTGCGCAAGGATCTGCACCGACTTTCCGACCTCCAGGAGCGGCTCTACGCCGAGTGCCGGCAGTCCCTGCTGGTCGTCCTCCAAGGCATGGACACCGCCGGCAAGGATGGCACCATCAGCCACGTCATGCGGGGCATGAACCCCAGCAGCGTCCAGATCGTGCCCTTCAAGCAGCCCACCAGCGACGACGTCGCCCACGACTTTCTCTGGCGCATCCACAAACAGACCCCCGCCAAGGGCCGCATCGCCGTCTTCAACCGCTCACACTACGAAGACGTGCTGGTGGCCCGCGTGCACAAGCTCGTGCCCGACAAGGTGTGGAGCAAGCGCTACAAGCTGATCAACCATTTCGAGCAGCTCCTGGTCGAGAACGGCACCCGGGTCATCAAGTTCTTCCTCTACATTTCGAAAGACGAGCAGAAAGCCCGCCTGCAGTCCCGCATCGACGACAAGGAAAAGCACTGGAAGCTGTCCGAGGCCGACTTCAAGGAACGAGCCTTATGGGACGACTACATCGACGCTTACGAGCAGGCCATGTCGGAATGCAGTACCGACCACGCCCCGTGGTATGTCGTACCCGCCAATCACAAGTGGTATCGAAACCTGGTTGTTGCCCGCATCCTGGCCGATACCCTGGAAGACATGAACCCCGGCTTCCCCCTCCCCACTGTCGACGCCGACCACCTCGCGGTCAAACTGTGAGCACGGCTGCTCCCTTCACTGCCCTCGTGAGGCGAGCAGCACCTCGTGCACCTTGTTGACCAGCGACTCCGTGGTAAACGGCTTTTGCAGCGTGTGCTCCATCTCGCCGGCGCCGGTCGCCTCTGGAACGTAGCCGGACATGAAGAGCACCCGAGTCTCCGGCCGTGTCTTCGCCAGCTTGGCGGCCAATTCGACGCCGTTCATGGTGGGCATCACGATGTCGGTCAGCACCAGATGGATGCGGCCGGTGTGCTCGCTGCTCACTCGCAACGCCTCGACGCCATTACTGGCAACCAGCATCTGGTAGCCCTTGGCCCGCAGCACCCTCTCCGCCAGCCGGCGGATGGTCTCATCGTCTTCGACCAGCAACAGAGTCTCCCGACGCGTGGGCAAGAGGGGCGGATTCTGCTTCACCGCGCGGCGCCGAGCGGAGGCCGGCTGTGCGACCGCCGCGTCGGCCACTTGCGGAAGATAGACCCGGAAGGTTGTGCCTTGCTGGGGCACGCTCTCCACCTCGATGTGGCCCCCTCCTTGTTTCACGATGCCGTAGACCGTGGACAGCCCCAGACCCGTTCCCTTGCCCACCTCCTTGGTGGTAAAGAATGGCTCGAAGATGTGCGCCATGATTTGTTTGCTCATGCCGCACCCAGTATCTCGCACCACGATCTGGACGTAGCTCGACCCGCGGGCCCAGGGGAGAGACTCGTCGACCGTCAGGCTGCAACATTCGATTTGAAGTTGCCCCCCCTTGGGCATGGCGTCCCGCGCGTTGACCGCCAGGTTCATGACAATCTGCTGAAGCTGGGTCGGGTCGGCCATGACGGAACCGGTGCCCGGGGCCAGCACCACCACAAGCTCGACGTCCTCGCCGATGATGCGCCTGAGCATGTCGTGCGTCCCGGCGATGACCTCGGCGACCGAGACCAATTGCACTTGCAGGGTCTTCTGGCGGCTGAAAGCCAGCAATTGCTGGGTGAGGGCTGCAGCCCGGTCGGAGGCCATCTGGATCTGGCAGAGGTGATCGTAGGCCTCCGTCTCGGGGTCGAGTGTCCTCAATATCATGTCAGAGTAGCCCTGGATGGCCGTCAGCAGGTTGTTGAAATCGTGGGCCACACCGCCAGCCAGACGTCCGATGGCCTCCATCTTTTGAGCCTGCAGGAGCTGTACCTCCAGCCGCTTGCTATCCGATACGTCCTTCAGGTTGAGCACAATGCCGGTGATTTCCCGGTGCAGCAGCAGATTGATGGCCCGGCCCTGCATGTAGGACCATTCATCGCGCCGGCGGTGCATGCGGAATTCCACCGGCATGGCACGGTTGGGGGCTGACTGGACCTCCACGACGACCTGCTGCAGGGTGCTGCGGTCCTCTGGATGCACGAAGTCATAGAAGGAAAGCCCGGGCACGTAGCGGGTATGCTGTGCGATCAGCCGTCGAACCATGGGGCTGTGGTAGTGAACCATGCCTTGGGTATCGAGAATCAAGATGCAGTCCGACGAATATTCAATCAGCACGCGGAAGCGTTCGGCCGAATGGCGCGTCGTCACTTCCAGCCCCCCGGAGCCGGACGCCGATGCGTTCCGCGACGCTGACGGGGCGGCCTCGAGAGGAGCCGCAGGCCGGGTGGTACCCGAGCTCGCCCACCATAGACCGCACTGGATGAAGCCGAGGCCACCCAGCAAGACTGGCGTCCAGGCCAGGTAGAACGGACTATGCCACCAGGCGGGCACAGTATCCTTGAGCAGGGCTCCGATCAGCAACAGGGTGGACGGTACTTGCCAAGGCTGGAAGGCCTTGCCGGCGTACGACTGCCAGCCCACCACAAGCAGTAGACCCAGAGTCACGACGGAAACGGCCGGCGACAAGACGCCGGGGGCCCCAAGCCAACCGACCGGCGACCAGAAGGCGCGTCGAACGCCCAGATCGGTCAGCAGCATCAGGGGCGGGACCAGCGCGGCCAGCGTGGCCGCCGTGATACGCCCGAGCCGTGACCCGCCATCCAGGTCCAGGAAAAAGAGGAGCAGGCTGCCCAAGGCGCAACAGGCCTGGAGCCGGAAGGACCCCATGGCGACGGCCGCCGATCGGGTCTGCCAGGAGACCAGCACGGCCAGGCACCACACTGCCGTCACCAGCCCCAGTCCTGTCCGGCACCAGTCTCGGGGGCGCCGGGTCAGGCTGGCCGAGGTCGCTGCCGCGCCGCCGAGGAGCCCGAGCAGATACCACAAGGGTGGATTCAAGGTCGGGCAAACTTCCCAGTCCGGGCCGGCTGCCCCTGCCTGGAAGGGATCAAAGCGTCAGGGACAAATGTCGGCGGGTGAGCCAGTCCCCCTACTTTCACCCTGCGGCAGGGCCGCTCGAGATGTCGACCTACCAGTTCGACGACCCAAGCGATGCGGCCAGTATTCGCCCTGCGAATGCCGCCTCGCCGGGGCCCCCTATCAGCGACACCCCGCTGCCGGAGCACCTGTGGGAGGTGATGCGGCAACGAGAAGCCCGAACCCTGGGGCGTGTGCACCTGCCCGACGGCCGTGTCCTGCTGGCTCGCGCCTGGCCTCTCGACGGGACCGGTGTGGGCGTTTTGTGGGAAGACGTCACCGGCGAGCAGCAGGCCAGTGAGCGTCAGCGCCGCCTGGACGAGCAGTTGCTCCAATCGCGCAAGATGGAGGCCATCACTCGCCTGGCCGGCGGCGTATCGCACGACTTCAACAATCTCATGACGGCCATCATGGGCTATAGCGATCTCATCATGTCCGAGATCGACGGAGAGGATCCGCTCCGCAGCGATATCCAGGAGATTCTGCAAGCAGCTCAGCGGGCCACCCACCTCACCCGCCAGTTGTCGGCCCTCAACCCCCAACGGATTACGCAGGGCTGCCGATTTGACGTCAACCAGAAACTGCGGGAGTGGGTCGGCCGGCTGGACAGCCTGGCCGGGAGCCGGGTGAAGGTCGACGTCGATACGGCCACCGAGGCTTGCACCGTGCTGATGGATCCGGACGATCTCGAGCAGGTGCTGGTGAACCTGGTCCTCAACGCCAAGGAGGCCATGATGGATGGCGGCTCCGTCTCCATCGCGGTGCGCCGCCGACACTTCGACGACATGGAACGCCTGGTGACCCTCGGGCTGGCCGCCCAGGAGTATGTAGAGATCGTCATCCGAGACACGGGGGCGGGCATGTCAGCGGAAGTTCTGTCCCGCATCTTCGAACCGTTCTACACCACCCGCAGCAAGGCTCGGGGCCTGGGACTGACGGTGGTGTACGGCATCGTGAAGACCGCCGACGGGGCCATCGAGGTAGAGAGTCTCGAGTCAGCCGGGTCGGTCTTTACCATTCACCTCCCGGCCTGCCCCGACGTGCCCCCGGCTGCCAACCCCGCGCCGCACGGCGGCGACAAAGTCATCCTGCTGGCCGAGGATGAGGAGATGCTGGGCGAGCTCATGCAGCGAATCCTTCGGCGGCGAGGGTTTCGGGTGTTGGCCGCTCGCAACGGGGCCGAGGCGCTGAAGATCGCCGAGGAGTTCGACGGGACCATCGACCTGCTCATCACCGACGTGGTGATGCCCGAAGTCACCGGTACGGAGCTCGCCGAACGGTTGCGACACACCCGCCCGGCCACCCGGGTCCTGTTCATTTCCGGCTATACCGACGCCCGCATCATCCAGGAGAGCGTGCGGGTCGATCGGGCCGACTTCATGCACAAGCCTTTCACGCCCCAGGTGTTCGACGACAAGGTACGGGAGCTTTTGGTCCGCCCGACTTAGAGGGCTGCCGCCCCACTGGCCGACAGACCTTTACGACGTGAGTCGAACGGCCAGGGCGGTGAAGTCGTCCTGGAGGTGGAGGTCGCCCCGGTGCACCAAGACCCGGGCATGGATCCGTTCCACCAGCTCGACGGGCGAGAGCTGGGCGTCCTCTTGCAGCCACGCCAGGAGACCGGGCAAGGTCACGGGTTGTCCCGACGAGTCGGCTGCCTCCACCAGGCCGTCGGTGTAAAGGAACAGCGTGTCGCCGGGTTCAAGCGGTGTTTCGACCTCCGGATAGGGGCGCTCTCCGAACACCTCCGGATCGAACATGCCCAGGACCGGCCCCCCGACCTCCAGCAGCTCAACCGGTCGGCCAGGGCGCAGAAGAAGAGCAGGTTCCTGGGCCGCCTTGGTCCAGGTGAAGCATTTTCGCTGGGGGTCCAAGACCCCGTAGAAGGCGCTGGCGAAGTGACCGCCCGGAAACACCCGGGCCAGTCGCCGGTGCAGTTCTCGGAAACACGCGGCGGGGGCTCGCACCGTCCGCGTCATCTCGCTGGCCAGCACTTTGAACATGGCCGATAGCAAGGCAGCCGGCACGCCGTGCCCGCTGATGTCGGCCAGCAAAACCCCGAGCTGCTCGTCCGGCAGCTCGACAAAGTCAAACAGATCGCCGCCGATCTGGTTGGAGGGCGCAAACACGAACCCCGTCTCGATCCCCTTGCGCCGAGGCGGCTCGGCGGGCAGCATGGCCAACTGGATGCTGCGGGCCAGGTCCAGTTCGTGGCGCATGCGCTGGTCACGGGCCGTCAGCTCGGCCAGGTACTGGCGGTTGAGGCTCTCCACGCGGGCGTAGCGCAGCGTGCGGGCCACCACTTCCTTGAAGTTCTCCATGCGCAAGGGTTTGGTGACGTAATCCAAGGCCCCCGAGCGAATGGCCCGCAAGGCGTCATCGAGCGCCGACGATCCGGTGACGATGACCACGCCGACATCGGGGGCAGCCGCCTTGACCGCCTCCAGCAGTTGAAAGCCGCTCAAGCCGTCCATGTCAAGGTCGGTCAAGAGCAGGGTGGGGGGATCCTGTCGCACGGCATCCAGCGCGGCCTGCCCGGTGGTAAAAGCCTCCACGTCCACCCCCAGTTTACGGAGCATCAGGGTCAACAGGTTGGCCAGGACGGGGTCGTCGTCGACCACGAACACGCGGGCCGTGAAGGGCAGGACCTCCGAGGCGGGTGTCAAGCTGACGGTTGCGGCGACTGGGCCAGCCCTCGCTTGAACGCGTACAACACGGCACCGGTGCGCTCCCGCACGCCAATCTTGTCGTACAATGCGCGAAGCTGGGTCTTGACGGTGCTTTTCGATACGGACAGGTGTCTCGCCAGGTCGTCGTTGGTGATGCCGGCGGACAGAAGCTGCAGTATCTCGCGGTCTCGAGGGGTCAAATCGTCCGGTTTGGAGCGGTCTCGGAGCTGGCTCGCGATGGCGTCCGTCGCACACGGGTGCCAGTAGCTGCTGCCGCCGGCCACCGCGGCGACGGCTCGAGCGAGATCCGGGGAGGACACCGACTTCAGCAGATATCCGGCGGCCCCCATCTCCACCGCTTTCAGGATCATGCCACGGTCTTCGTGCATGGTCAAAACCAGCGTACCCACCCGGATGTCCTTGGCTCGCAATTGCTGCAGGAGCCAGAAGCCGTCATGCCCGGGCAGGGTGATGTCGAGGAGCAGCACGTCGCAGGCCTCCGAAGATAGCCACGCCAAGGCCGCCTCCGCGGTGCGAACGTCGGCCACCACGGCGACCCCCTCCAGATCGGTCAGCAGCCGATGGATGCCCTGGGCGAGAATGGCGTGATCCTCGACCAACATGACTCTAATCGCCAACGACAGGCTCCCCTCCGGGCAAGGCAAACCCCACCTCCGCCCCCTGAGGCGACATGCGAGTGATGGCAAAGGCGCCGCCATGGGCTTCGATCACCCGCTGGCAGAGCCACCAGCGCAACTGCCGACGCCGGGCACGGTCGTCGTCGGGTAGCTCCGCCAGGGACTCCAGCAGCGTATCGCAACCGCCGTCTCGCAGCGAGAAGCGGGCCCGGCCCTCCACCATGCCCATGGCGATGTCCAACGTGGCCCCGTCCAGAGAAGACTGCAGGGCGTTGGCCAGCACCCCATCCAAGGCCTGCCCCATGCGGCGAACGTCGGCCTGCACCACCGCCGACCGAAGCTCGGTGCGAACCTCCACGTGCCGGCGCTGGTCGGGGGTCAGGAGGTTCAGATGGCGATCCAGGTGCGTCTGGACCAACGGCCCCAGGTCGACCTCCTCCCGCTGCAGTAAGAGCGGCTCCTGCAACACCGGGTCGACATAGGTGTCCAGCAGGACCCGAGCTGACTGGCACGCCGCTTCCATCTCGCCACAGTCGGCCTGGATCGCAGAGGTGGCCTGCGACTGAATCCAGCCGGCCAGAAACAACATGCCCTGCAACGCCGTGCGAAGATCGTGATTGAGGATTTGGAGGGTCGTCACCAGGAGGGCTTCACGCTCTCGCTGCGTCGCCTGCTCCGTCACGCGTGTGGGTGAGCCCTGCCTCAAGGCCAGATATCCCCATCCTTCCCGATTCGGTTCCCTGGTGCCAGGATACCAGGAAGTCTCCCAGCGTGTCAACCAGCCACGATCCAGGTTTTCACGTCTCGCGGGCCCGGTACGGGGTCGGCATCACGAGGCGTCGAGCGCTTTTCCGATCAACCCCACCGCCCGAGCGATCGACATGCGGTACCAGCTCCAGCCACACTTGTCGTGCCGCCAAGAAGCGGCCCGCGTAGGGCTGAGGATTGTAGGGCCTGCACGACGCGGAGGAGAATCAGTGGCCATGGAACCTGGCACCTCCTTTCCGGGCACCATCCCAGTCGGCGCTGTGGTGGACGGCCGCTACCGGATTCTAGCGCCGGTCAAGGCCGGCGGCATGGGCGCGGTGTATCGGGCCGAGGACCTGCGACTATCCGATACCACGGTCGCGGTGAAGCAGATGCTGGACGCATCCGACCCGGACATGCAAGCGATTTTCGAACGGCGCTTTCATGAGGAGATGAACATCCTCACCCAGCTTCGCCATCCCGGAATTCCCCGCGTGCTGGATTTTTTTCGCCACGACCAGAGCTGGTGCATCGTGATGGATTTCATCCAAGGCAGCAACCTCGAGGCACCGGGATTTCTGCCCATGTCTCCCGCCCGGGCGCTGGAAGTCGCTCGACAGGTTCTGCAGATCCTGGTCTACCTGCATGGCCAGACCCCTCCGGTGATGCATCGAGACATCAAGCCGGCCAACCTGATCCAGCTTGCTCAGGGAGGGCGCATCCTGTTGGTG
>DASYBA010000457.1:0-4835 GCA_036501005.1 Candidatus Xenobia bacterium
CGGAGATGTGGCCCGAATTGTCGTATCGGATGATCACCAGGTAATCGCTGTTCTTGTCCTTCTGGCCCACCATGCCCAGCTCCTGACCGCTGGGCGTCGTCCCGGCGCCCTGCAGAAGTTGTACGGTCTCGCCTTTATCGATAAAGAAGAAACCGGCTGGCAGATCGAGTTTCGCCAGACCTTCGCCGAGGGAGATGGTCAGCGGACCCGAATGCGGGTGAACGGCCACGTCCCCCCAGGCCGAAGCCGCCAGCCCCAGGACCAGGACAAAGACCAGCCAGTGGCGGATTCCCATGCGGCGGAATTTCCCGCCCATCCCACGCGATCCTGGAGCGCCGTGCAGATTCTCAACAGCCGCTATCGAATCGTGCGGCTCCTGGGAGAAGGGGCCAGCGGCAAGGTCTACCTGGCCCGCGACACCCTCGACCGGGGCCGCGTGTGGGCCCTCAAGGGCGTGCCCGCCGAAGAAGGGCCGGAGGCCCAGGCGCTGCTGGTGCGGGAGCTCCAGGTGCTGCAGGGGTTGCGCCATCCGGCCCTGCCCCAGGTGCAGGATGCCTTCGTCGAGGCGGGCACGACCTGGCTGGTCATGGAGCGCGTCCAGGGGCCGACCCTGGAGAACATCCAGACCGAGGCCGGCGGCCGCCTGCCGGAGGGCGAGGTCCTGCAGTACGGTGTCCAGCTCTGCGAAGTCCTGGCCTATCTGCACGAGCGCCAGGTGCTGCACCGCGACTTGAAGCCGGGCAACTGCATGATCGGCCGCAACGGCCGCTTGCGCCTGGTCGACTTCGGCATCGCCCGCCACATGAACCCCAGCCGGCCCCGCGACACCCATATTTATGGGACCCCGGGCTTCTGCCCGCCGGAGCAGTACCGAGGGCAGACCTCCCCGGCGTCGGATGTCTACGCCCTCGCAGCCACCCTCTACGTGCTGTTGACCGGCGCCGATCCGGAGACCTTCAAGTTCCAGTTTCCGGACGTTCGCACGCTCCAGCCATCGATATCCGCTCTTACGGCCGAGCTGCTCGCCCAGGCCACCCGTCCCCAGCCCGGGGAGCGTCCTAGCCTGCCGGACATGCACCTCGGCCTCCAACCCCGCCCCGGTTTTTGGCACCGCCTCTGGAATATGAAGCGCTAGCCGGCTACAATAGGGGAGTGGACGCGGTCGTCGACATTCGGGGTCTGGTCAAGCGCTTCGGCAAGCAGGTCGCGGTCAACGACCTGAACTTGCGGCTGGACGGCGGCGACATCTTCGGTTTCATCGGCCCCAACGGCGCCGGCAAGACGACCACCCTGCGCATCCTGGCCACGCTTACCGCCCCCGACGCGGGCACCGTCGCCATTTGTGGCCACCCGGTGGAGAATACCGAGGCGGTGCGTCCCCTCATCGGCTACATGCCTGATTTCTTTGGTGTCTACGAAGACATCAGCGTCGACGACTACCTGCAGTTCTATGCCCGCATCTATCGACTAGACGCCCGCCAGCGCACCCACGCCATCAAGGACACGGTGGCCCTGACCGGACTCACGACGCTCACCGAGCGCCCCGTCGATACCTTGTCCCGAGGCCAGAAACAACGACTGGGGCTGGCTCGGGCCATGCTGCACGAGCCCAGGCTCATGCTGCTGGACGAGCCAGCCTCGGGGCTCGATCCCGAGGCCCGTATCGAATTCCGCGAGATCGTCTGCGAGCTGGGCCGACGAGGGACGTGCGTCATTGTGAGTTCGCACGTCCTGGCCGATCTGGCCGACATGTGCAACCGCCTGGGCATCATCCACCAGGGCACCTTGTGCTGGAACGGTGAGACAGGGCGTCTCATGGCGCAGGGCGCGGAGGGGCGCCCGGTGCGCATGCGGGTGGTGGGCGACGCCGAGCCAGCCCGCCAGTTCCTTCTCGCACAACCGGACGTGCGCGAGGTCGTCTGGGATCGGACCGATCTCGTCTTTCGCACCACCGGTGACGACGACCGTGTGGCCAGCCTGCTGCGCCAGATCATGGATCGAAGCGTGCAGGTGTTGTCCTGGTCGCCGCAAGAACCCACCCTCGAACAGATCTACCTGGACGTCCTGCAAAGGGAGCGTGTCGCACGATGATGTCACTGGCCTCCAATCCTATCTGGTTTCGCGAGCAGCAGACGTGGCGAGCCCGGGCCCGCCGGCTGCCCTTCTGGCGGAGGAGCCGCTACCTGGCCCTGCCCGCCGTCTGGATCGCCATCCTGCTCGGATGTTGCCTCATCCAGCTTGTGTCGCGCTCCAACATGACCGCCTCGGCGTGGCGGGAAGTGCTAGAAATCACGCTGGTCGCTTCCTGCTATGTCCAGTTGGGCTACCTCGTCTTCCGAGGGGTCATCGCCGGAGCAACAGGTGTGGTCAGGGAGCGGGAGTTGCAGACGATGGATACCCTCTTGTCTTCTCCCTTGCCCCCGGCCGAGCTGGTGAGGGGCAAGTGGATGGTGGCGGCCCTGCCTCTGCTGTGCGAAGTGCTGGCGACCTTTCCTCTGGCCATGGCCATGCTCGGTCTCATCCAGGTCGCCAATCCAGACTACGACCGGGGGCCTGCCTGGTGGGCCGTGGGGGACTGCTTCCTCCTGTCGGCGGGCCTGATCGTCTTCATGACGGGTCTGGGGCTGTGGATCTCCACTCGGGCGTCCAACAGCGGACGTGCGACCACCCAGGCCGTGTTGTACGGGTTGGGCGTCGCCCTGGGCACGTACATGGTCGACCTGCTGGTCGAGGTCTTCACCCGGGCGGATGACTTCCACGCGGTGGCCAGTTGCCTCAACCCGTGGACGGCGCTGTGGTCCATCTGGGAGAACGACAAGACCTTCGGCACTTCGTCATCGACGATTGGACCGCACATGTGGCTGGGCACGCTCACGGCCTACGTCTGTCTTGGTTGTGCTCTGGCCTTCCTGGCCTGGCAGCGCATGCGGCGGCCGGCGCAGTCATGAACGCCCTCTTCGACAACCCCATCTGGTTCCGGGAGCGTCGCGCGTGGGCCGCTCAAGCCCACCGCCGGCGATGGTGGCGCCGCTGGCGGTCTGGCGGGCTTCTCCTGCTGTGGGTCATGGTCTTTGCCGCCTGTGCCTTGCTCACGCTCGCGATTGACCGGCGGTGCGAGCTCGATCGCATCGCCGAACCCGCCGGCGTCTTCGCCATGTACCTGACGGTCGGCTACCTGGTCTTGCGGTCGCTCATCGCCGGTGGCTCAGGCCTGGTCCGAGAACGCGAACTGCAGACGATGGATACGCTCGTTTCGTCGCCCTTGCCGGCGCGGGACCTGGTGGTAGGCAAGTGGATGGTGGCCATGTTGCCGCTCCTGTTGGAACTGCTGTGGGCCCTGCCGGTCGCCCTGGCCGTGGGCTGGATGGGCGGCGGCCAGGGCGACGACATCACTTCGGCCGGCATCGCCCGCGGGTTCCTGTTGTCGGCGTCTTTGGTAGTGGGCTTGACCGGTATGGGTCTGGCCATGTCGCACCGAGCGACCGCTAGCGGCAAGACCGCCACTGGCAGCGTGATGGCGGGCCTGGCGCTCTGCGGGGGCACCTACGTAGCCGATCTGATCGTGCAGATCTACCTGCGGTCGGACAATCTGGTGCCCGTCCTATGCTGGCTCAACCCGTTCACGGCCCTGTGGTCCGCGTGGGCCTGGTGGGACAACCACCTTTATTACAGCTCCTATTCGCACCAGACCGTGGTGACCGACCACCTGTGGCACGTCACGGCGCTCTTCTACCTCGGGCTTGGCCTCTTGTCGGTGTGGGTGACCTGGGTCCGGCTGCGGAGGCCCTCAACCCGATAGGGTCATTTCGAATGCCGCCGGATCACCAGGATTTCTTCTTGCAGACGGTCGGTCTTGCCCTCTCGCAGCGCGTTCAGGATGTCGCCTAGCGAAAGGCCATCACGCCAGCGTTCGTAGTGATAGGTGATCTCGTCGGGCATGAAGGGGAGATGGAGCAGCCCCTCGGCGTCTCGCCGACGGATGACCAGGGGCACGCCCTGCTGGTAGAGGCCTGGCCCCCATTGGATGGCCGCCAGGGGCATGGGCGTGACGACGTCGTTCACGGCCATGCCCACCTCCATGCCGCAGACCTGGCCGCCGGGCGTCACGGCCTGGCGGAGGGCGGCCGGGTCCAGGGTCGTGGTCCAGCCGTCCTGGGCCCACGCATAACCGCTCCAGAACACGGCGACCCACAGGAAGGCCCAGGATCGGCGGGTCGTCAGGCACAGAGCCGATACGACCAGGCCGGTCATGCAGAGAAGCAAGCCGACCTGATTCAAAGGATGCTCCGTCAAGCGCCAGGCCAGCAGAGCCAATATTGACATGGCTATCGAATAGAAGATCGTCACGCCGAGAGCGACCCGATGGAAGGCCTCGCGGGTGACGGCCGCCACATAGGCCAGCACCAAGGGAACGGCGGGGACGACATAGTGGGGCAGCTTGCGCTGGGGGAGCATGAACACCACCACGACGGACAGCGCCATGATGAGGAGGAAGGTCTCCGGCACGCTTTTTCGATAGCGAAAGAATGCGGCGAGGGCGATGAACGTCCACGGGAGAAGCTGGAGGAGGAGGCTCGTCCACAACACCAGGCTGGAATCGTAGGCGTCGGAGAACTTGCCCAGGTTCTCCCGCAGAATGAAGTCGTGGAAGAAGCCGTCCCACTGGCCGCGTTGCCAGACCAGCCATGGCCAGACGGCGAGGAGCCCGACGCCCACCAGGATGGCGGCGACCATGCTGGGGATGCGCCAGGAAGACCATTGGCGAGTCCAGGCGGTGAACCCGACCGCCCCCGCCACGAGCACCAGGACGACCACAGGTCCTTTGAAGAGGCAGG
>DASYBA010000458.1:0-2353 GCA_036501005.1 Candidatus Xenobia bacterium
TAGAGAAACATGGGCCCCTCGTACCAGTGGTGCCCGAACAGCTCGGCGTCGTAGCAAGCCACTGACAACGGCTTCTTCCACCAATGATCGTGCAGCCACGAGAAGCGGAAGTTGCGATTGTCCAGGAAGTGCTGGGCGTGCTGGGCGGCCTTGGCGCGGGCCCACTCGGGATTGTAGGGCTGCTTCCAACGTCCCGTTTTGCGGTCGGTGATGCGGTTGTACTTGAACGGGCCGCCGCGGATGTGGAACTCCAGGTAGTCCGGATCGCCCGGATAGCCTTCATCAGCGCTCCAGACGATACGTCCCGTCTCGTAGTCTCGGGCGAAGACGGTCATGTCCGAGCCGCGCACGTAGACCGGCGCGTGCCATTGCCATTCGGCATGGGCGTCGGCCCGGTTGATGGTCTCCGTTTCAGAGAAGAAATAGCGCAGGCCTTCAGACTGCAGCACCTGTTCGACACCGGGCGTATAGGCACACTCTGGAATCCAGATGCCCGCCGGATGCCGACCAAAGATGCTCTCATAGTCCTGCACGGCGGTGCGAATCTGCGCCCGAATAGCCCCCGGGTCTTCCGTCCACAGGGGCAGGAAGCCATGCGTCGCAGCACAGGTGCTGATCTCCAGCACGCCGCCATCCTGGAAGCGGCGGAAAGCCTGCGTAAGGTCCTTGTTGTAGGACAAGAAGACGTCCTTGCAGCGCCGGAAGTCGGCCAGGTGCATCGCCGCCGCGGCCTGGTACCAGGGCTCCTCGCGGCGAGTACGCTCGACCTCGGCGCGGGCCAGCATGATGAGCTTCTCGATATAGTGGAGAAACTCATCCTGGTGGACGGGGCTCCGCATCATGGCCGTCACGGTCGGACTGATGTCCATGGACATCTTGAAGTCGACCCCTTCCCCCATCAACCGATCGAACGTTTCGATGAGAGGAATGTAAGTCGAACGTACGGCCTCGTGATACCACTCCTCCGGGTAGCCGCCGGGCCGCCAGAACCCCGTCGTGCCATAATTGATGCGCCCGGGCAGGAACGGCATGTGGGCATGCAGGTGGAAGATCAGCCAGCCGATGGAGTGTTGCGAAGTGCCTCGGATGGACCCCAGCTCCCGCAGCGTCGGATGCGTGCGCTCCGGCTCGACGGTTCGATACGACACGGGGGCATTACCCGGGTGCTCTCGACCGGTCTGGGCCCGGTTCGATAGAGGCGTCACTTCGATCACCCGCCATCCGTCGACGACGGCGATGACCTGGACCGCATAGGTCTTGTCCGGCACGACGGTCATGAACCAGTTGTTGGTGAAGGCCATGTGAAACGAGAAGTCCATCTCCATGTGGTGATGGAGGCGCCCGTCGAACTCGCTGAACACCCGCACGTAGGTTCGAATGCGGTGCGGTTCAATGGTCTCGCCGGGCACCAGGGACGCCACCACCGCGTCGGCATCGAGCGTCCACCAGCAGTAGGTGTGCCAGGGATCGATGGGCAAGAGGACGATCTCACGGGGCCGGGCCGGAATGTCGAGCCGAGGCGAGACGGCGACCACGTGGTGGTGTCGGCCCTTGGTGGCGCGCAGCAAGCGGGCTTCGAACTGATGCCCGTCCGGCAGGTTGCGGAAGAACCAATTGTCGGCGTGGGTGACGACCCGTGGCTCGCGACCCTCGAACTCGGTCTCGGTGGTCAGATCCCAGAGCTGGAGCAGCAGTTCGGCCCCGTCCCCGACCGGGCTGTCCAGCCGCCACCGGGCCCGAGTCAGCACGGCCGACTCCTCGGTCACTTCGCGCTCCAAGGTGAAGAACGCGGCCTTGGGAGGCATTCGAAACCGCATGTGGGCAATGACGTCTCGCGTCTGCTGCGGCTTGACGCTGAGCGAAAAGAGGGTCTTGAGACGCTGCTGGTCGGCTTTGCGCACGACCGACAGATCGAGCTGCTTGATGGGACCGACCACCAGGGCGTAATCCATCAAGCCCGGGTACAGTCGCTCGGTCTCAGGCTCGTGCGACTGGCCGGGCCAGCGTTGGACTTCCAACACGACCTCCCCTTCGTCCGACAGCGAGGCGTGGTGGATGATGGTCAGCTCACGTCCGATGCTGGCCCAGTCGATCTCGCTCCAGGTGACGTGGTGGCGCTCCGGATTCTCTGCGATCATCACCACCCGAGGCACCGTCTCCAGTGACGTGGACAGAGAGACCTGGGGCCGCTCGCGCACCAGCAGGAGGGTTTCCACCTCCCGACCCGCAGTAACCGCTATGTCCTTGACGTCGAGGCCGTTCACCTGCGCCTCCGCCACGACGTCTTGTGAGGCCGCGTCGCGGACCACCAGCCAGAGGTCTTCGTCGGCGTAGTTCAGCCGGCTGTGAACCG
>DASYBA010000459.1:0-22004 GCA_036501005.1 Candidatus Xenobia bacterium
GATGTCCGCCATGACCGCTTTCATACAGATGGCCTCCTGTCTCCCAAGTATACCATCGCTGCGTGACACTTGCTACAGCCCCGGCCCACCGATATCGATTAAGATCAGGGTGTGAGGCGAATCGAAGCCTCCTCCAAGATTCGATATAAAGCTGGTTCTCCCGAACTGTACGGCCTCCGTCACCCTGACAGGGAGAACCTTCATGGGCTTGAATAGCATTCCGATGCGTGGAAAAACAGGCGGGTTGAGCCTTGTCGAACTGGTGATCGCCGTCAGCATCGGAGCGGTGCTTTTCCTCATCGCGGCACAGTTGATGGTGGCCACCCGGCGGCTCTTTACCACGCTGCAGGCCCACGCCCTGGTGCAGAGCACCGGCCAGATCGCCATCGGCCGGTTCGCCGAGGAGCTTCGGTTGGCAGCGCCCACCACCTTGACCGTCGACGATCCCAATATCGGCGGCGCACACGTCATCCACCTTGCCATCAGCTTCCGGCCGCAGGCCGACAACGGCATCGGCATGACGCGCCACTTCTCGCCCGCACCCTATTTTGTCATCTACTTTTACGACATGGCCAGGCAGGCCTGGTGTCGGACGACGTGGGACAATACCCCCCAGACCTGGCAATACCCGCCTCCCGATCCGCTGACGACCAACCAGCGATTGGCTGCTGCCGACTTGAAGGCGATCCTGTCGCACCTGCCCTCGTCCACCGTCAAGACCCTCGCCAGCCACGTCACGATGGTGCAAGCCTATGTGACCGTTCCCGAACAGCCCCCGCAGCTCACGCCCCTCGCGGTCACCATGGGTTCCGCCGCCGCGCATTGGACGAAGTGGCCGCAGACGGTCGCCTTTTCGAACATGCCCGGTGTGCAGCTCACCCTGATAGAGACCTATTCCTATATGAACGCTGGCCAGGACAAGCTGCAGAGCCTGGGGAACCAGAACTTTACGGCAACCTTCGAAACGTTTGTCACGCCGAGGAACGGACCATGAGAAATAGACGCTGGCGAGGCCAGACCCTGTTGGAAGTCTTTCTGGCCATGATCCTGGTGGCGGTCGTCATCTTTGCGATGGTCGGGCTGTACCCGGGGGCCATGGGCAGCATGACCCGGGCGCACAACCTGGTGCTGGGTTCGAACGTCACGATGGCGTTCAACGAGGGAGCCCGAGCCCAGCCGTTCAATACCCTCACGAACACGGGATGGGGTACGTTCATGGAAGCCCCCAGCTCCTATTCGTACGACAGCAACAACTTCTCGGCAGACCTGAGCAGTGGCATCCAGCCGACCTACCAAGGCGATCCCAACGTGACCCTGGTGACGGGCTACTGGGATTGGAACGGCACCTCCCATGTCCGTCTGGATTCCGTCGTCTTCAACGAGCTCAACCCGCCCTAGAGGAATGGCCGATGCCGCAAGGGACGGGCCTCCTGTAGCGACATGACGACGAGCGATAGACCCACCAGGCCTATCATGGACCAGATGACGACGATGAGGGCTGTTAGCATGGGCGTGCTCCTTTTCACGCCTACGGTATCGCCAGCCGCTCACCAACGGCTCACCTTTCTACCGGGCGGCCACCCCGTGGGCGATCGCCGAGCGGGTCGCCAGCGCCTTCTTGCGCGGCGGGTCGAAAAACGGTTTGTCGACCACCCGAGCGGTCACATACTTGCGGTCGTAGTAGACAATCTCCTCAATCTTGAGCTCCGTGCCCACCTTGGCGTAGGGCATTTCAACGGTCGCCAGAGCCAGGTTCTTCTTGAGCGTCGGAGACCACACCCCGCTCGTCGCACGTCCAACCTGGCGGCCGTGCCGCCCCGCCAACGTCTCGTATAGGGGCACCACGCTGCGCCACGCCATGGTGGGCAGGGATGGCGGCAAGCCGACCGCGTCGTAGTAACGCTCGAGTTCGGGGGTGTCGATTTCCAGGCCGATAAACGCCCACTTGGAGCCCCGCGCCTTTTCCCGTCGCAGCGCCGCCTGACCGATAAAGGGCGCCTTGTCCAGATGGACGGTCCAACCCAGGCCAATCTCGAACGGCGATGACTTCTGATCCTCGATGAGGGCATGATGCGAACTGGTATAGTCGACGTCGATCAGAATGAAGCCGGCTTCGATACGAGTCATGTCGAGGGCGTTCAACCCGGCCGGCATGATGCCGTGGGGCGCGCCGGCTTTCATCAGCGTGTCCCACAGCGCTTCGGCGTCACGCGGTCGCACCCAGATCTCGTACCCCAGGTCTCCGGTATAGCCGGTGCGGGTGACCACGGCTTCCACCGCACCCAGGCGAGCCTCGGCCAGCCAGAAGTACTTGAGCCGATCGAGGGGAGCATTCGAACAGGCCAGCAGCACGTCCAACGACTTGGGCCCCTGCAAAGCCACCGCCGCCAGGTCAGTCGACACGTCAGTGATGGTGGCGGGCAGCCTGAAGGCGTTCTCGTGCAACCACCGGTAGCAGGGGTTGGCCGACGTGATCCGATAGTGCTCGTCACCCAATCGCCACAGCGTGCCGTCGTCGATGACCTTGCCATCTTCGTCGCACCAGCAACTGTAGGCTACCTGGCCGACCTTCAGCCGGCTGACGTCGCGAGCCATGACCCGGTCCAGTAACTGGAGCGCCCCGGCGCCCGTCACATCGTACTTGTACAGGGGGCTCACGTCGAGGAGCCCGGCCGTATGTCGAAAGCCGAAGTACTCGTTCTCGTGAACGGTATCGTATTTTTCGACCGAATAGTAGCCGGCCCACTCCTTCCACCGCATGCTGTGGCAGGCGGCTGCCGTGCGGTTATGAAAGGGTGTCGGAATTCCCATGGGATGAGTCCTTTCCGTTCTTGCGGTTGAGCGCCCGCACCGCCACGCCGACGGCCAGTCCGGCGCCCAGCACCGCCAGCCCGGTGCCCACTGGCCCCACCGCCGGCCGGGCGGTCGAATCGAGCGCGGCGTGGATGGCATTGGAAGCCGGCGCCCCGCTGATGCCGCCGCCGGGATGCACGCCCGCCCCGCACAGGTAGAGGTTGTCGATAGGAGACGCGTACTGCGCCACGGCGGGCACGGGACGGGCAACCAGCAACTGGTGCAGGCTGTGCTCGCCATGATGGATGTGGCCTTGCGTCAGACCCAGGGAGCGTTCCATGTCGAGGGGCGTGGTCACGTGGCGGGCCTTGATGCGGTTCGATAGACCCGGCATGTAGGTTTCGAGGGCTCGCACGACGTCGTCGGCAAAAGCCTCCCGGCGGTCGTCCCAGTAGCCTTCACGTAACTCGTAGGGCGCCCACTGCACCATGAGCGACAAGAGGTGCTGGCCGGCGGGCGCGACCGAGGCGTCCGTCAGGCTGGGAATCAGCATCTCCATCATGGGCTGTCGCGAATAGCGGCCGTACTTGGCCTCGTCGGACGCCCGCTCCAGGTCGTCCAGGCTCGGGCCCAGGTGGATGCGGCCGCCGAGCAACCGCGCCGCCTCGGCCTTGGGCACGCCCCGCAGGGCATGAAACTCCGGCAGGCCTTCCACGGCCAGCAGCAGCCGTGCCGTCACCCCGCGGCTATGGTAGTGTCGAATCTGCCGTGAGAACCCAGGCGCCACGTGCCAGGGTCGGATCAGCTCGAGAAAAGTCCGCTTCGGATCGAGGGCCGAGAAGACCCGAGTCGCCTCGACCACTTCTCCGTTCGCCAGCCGGACCCCGGTGACCCGGGACCCATCCAGCAGGATCTCGTCGACCGGAGACTGCCGGCGGATCTCGCCGCCCCAGCGCTGGGCCGCGCCGACCAGGCGCCCGACCAGGTCGCCCTTCGGCATGCCGAAGGGGCCTTCGAGCGCATTGTAGAGCAGCGTCGCACCCGTACCGGCCGCCCACGGGCCGCACGTCAGCCCCCACAAGGCCGGCGCCGCCAGCGACGCCTTGAGAAGGTCGGTGGAGAACCACTCGCCCAGGAAATCGGCCACACACGTCGTCGCCAGGCGCATGGCCCGAATCATGTCTGCCTTGCCCAGGAGGCGGAAGCGAATGCCCAACTGCGCCACATCCAGGAACTGTGAGAGGTCGGGCGTGCCCAAGGGGGGCGGCGACATGTCGAGCAGGGCCGAAGCGAAGCTGCTCAGCCGGCGCACAAACGCCTGGTACTCTGGATACCGTCGGGCGTCCCGAGGGGAGAGCCGTGCCAGGTCTCTGGCCGTCTGTCGCTCGTCTCGCCAGACGGCCAGCCATCGGCCATCGGGGTGCGGGCTGAACACCACCGGATCGTGGGGCACCACGCCCCCGTCGATGCCCAGTTCGCGGGCCACCTTGGGGCGCAACCGTCCCACGCTGTGCAACACCCCCGGCAGCTTGAAGCCCGGCCACGACGCCAGTGGGGCCAAGCGCCCCCCGAGCGTGTCTCGCCCTTCGAGCAGGAGCACCCTCTCGCCCAGCCGGCCCAGCGTGGCTGCCGCCACCAGGCCGTTGGGCCCTCCACCGATCACAATTGCATCGTATTTCATGTCAGTTCCGAGACACTTTCAGGTCGTTGATGATCTCGCGGGCCGCCAGGGCCCCCGGCGCCCCCATCACGCCGCCCCCCGGGTGAGCGCCCGAGCCGCACATGTAGAGGCTGCGCACCGGTGTTCGATACTGTGCCCAGCCTGCCACCGGCCGCAGGAAGAACAACTGCTCGGGCGACAGCTCGCCCTGGAAGATGTTGCCTTCGGTGAGACCGAATTCCCGTTCCAGGTCAAGCGGCGTCAGCACCTGGCGGTGCAGAATGGAGGCCTTCAGACCGGGGGCGAACTCCTCCAGCGTATCGACCACCGTGTCGCCAAACGCTTCGCGCTGGTCGTCCCAGTTGCCGTCCTTGAGATGGTACGGGGCGTATTGGACAAAGCACGAGATGACGTGCTTGCCGGGCGGTGCCACCGTCGGATCGGTCAGCGATGGAATGACCATGTTGATGTACGGCCGAGAGGAGTAGGCTCCGTACTTGGCCTGGTCGTAGGCTCGCTCCAGATAGTCGATGCTGGGTGCGATGGCGATGTCGCCCCGCAGGTGCTTGCCCATGCCGGGCAGACAGGGAAATTCCGGCAGCCGATCGACCGCCATGTTGACTTTGCCGGAAGAGCCCCGCAGCTTGTAGTTTCGAATCTGCGCCAGGAAAGCATCATCCAGCACGCCAGGCTCGATCAACTTGACGAAGGTGCGGTGCGGATCCAGACTGGAAGCCACGACCTTGGCCCGGATCTCCTCGCCGCTCTCCAGCACCACGCCGACGCTCCGCCCGTCTTTCACCAGCACGCGGGCCACGCCGGACTCGGCTCGAATGTCGGCGCCGAAGCTGCGGGCCGACGCTGCGATGGCGTTGGAGATGCCGCCCATGCCACCTTTCGAAAAGCCCCACGCCCGGGACACGCCGTCGATCTCGCCCATGTAGTGGTGCAGGAGGACATAGGCGGTGCCTGGCGATCGGACCCCCTGGAACGTCCCGATGATGCCGCTGACCGACATGGTCGCCTTGAGCATTTCGGTTTCGATCCACTCGTCTAGAAAGTCGACCGCGCTCATGGTGAACAGCTTGATCATGTCGTAGCGCTGCGCCGCGCTCATGCCGGCGAACTGGCGCCCGAAGTCGGCCAGTTTGAACAGTTCGGGCAGCGTGCTGGCATCGGGTCGGGGCGGCACGGTGGAGAGAATGGGCTTGACGAACCGGGCGATGCGCGTCATGTGGCGCCCGAACTCCGGATACGCCTCGGCGTCGAGCTTCGACCACCTGGCCAGCTCCCGCCGCGTCTCCTCGCCGTCGTCGGTGCGCAGCACGTAGCGACCGTCAAGCCCCGGCGTGAACGACGCCACCAGGGGCAGAATCTCCAGGCCGTGCCGAGGAAGATCCAGATCGCGAATGATTTCGGGCCGCAGCAGGCTGACCACGTACGAACATACCGAATATTTGAAGCCGGGAAAGATTTCCTCGGTTACCGCCGCGCCGCCTAGCACGTGCCGTCGCTCCAGGCACAGCACCGATAGACCGGCCTTTGCGAGGTAGGCAGCCGATACCAGACCGTTATGACCACCGCCAATGATGATGGCGTCGTACTCTTTCGCCACGCGGACGCTCCTGGGAGGTGATTAGGAAACTCCCGCCGGGCGCATGCTTGCCCAGGCGGTCCCCTCCGTCGTTGCCGAGGTGCGCTCCTCATTTACATACGCGGAAAGTATGCGCATTACGGTGCTCCTCGGCGCCTAGGATGGGTCTCGCCTGGCCGGCGCCTTCGCCTCGCCAGGAGTCTCCTAACCACCTCATAACTCTGTTGGAAAGGGCGACCGTGTTCTCCCGCGGCGCTGGATTTCCCTCTACAACTGGGCTACGAGCGCCTCGGCCTCGGCCGCGGTCGCGTGCTCTGCCAGCCAGGGGTAGAGCATGTTGCGCTCTCTCAGGTCGTGGTGGGCCATCAGGTTCTTGTAGGCGCACTCCCGATCCAGGAGGTCGATGATGGCGGCCGGCGCGGGCGACAGACCGGCCAGGCACTGTCGCAGGTGCCGCAGCGCTGTGCGCAACTTGTCGTGCTCCCGGAGAAAGAGATCGACGGTGCCGCCGGGACGTTCTCCGCCCCGGTCTCGATAGAGGGGGAGCACCCCTCGCTCCTCCACCGCCATGTGCGAGAGCAGGTCAGCCTCGTACGTGGTCAGCAGCCGATCGGCCGCCGCCAGGTCGCGGTCCAACAGGGCCGCCTGGTGGGCGGCAAAGCAGGCGGCATGCGCCGCATGGCAGTCCAAGGCCCGCTGCCAGTGGTTGACCGCTTTACCTTCCATCTGCTACCCTTTCCGCATGCACCGCTATGCTCTTATCGAACGAGAAAGGCGTTTCCTGGTTCGACGGCCCCCACCGGAGGCCCCGTCGGCGGTTCGACATGTCTTCGATCGCTACATCGACGGCACCCGGCTGAGACTTCGACGCATGGACGGCGTGTTCAAACTGGGACAGAAAATCCCCTCGATGGCAGGCCCGCCCGGTCTGCAGGGCGACCTGACGAACATGTACTTGTCGCGAGCCGAGTACGATGTCCTGTCGGTGCTGCCGGCCGCGATCATTCGCAAGACTCGCCACAGCTTTCCCCCGCTGGTCTTGGACGTGTTCGAAGGGCACCTGACCGGGCTGCTCATTGCCGAAGTCGAATTCGATTCCGACGAGGCCATGGCGGCCTTCCAGCCTCCCGCCTGGTGCATGCGGGAGATCTCCATGGATCCGCGCTACACCGGCGGCGTGCTGGCCCGGCTCTCGCCCGGCGAAGCGACCCTCCTCATTCAGGCGGCTTTGCAGGGAGGGTGAAGGAGAAGGTCGAGCCCTGCCCGGGCACGCTTTCCAGCCAGATTTTCCCACCGTGGGCCGCCACCAGCGCCGCCGTCAGCCACAGACCCAGACCGGTGCCGGGCGCCAGGCTGAGGTCTCCCACCCGTTCGAAGGCCGCAAATACCTTCTCCTGGTCGTGCGGAGCAATGCCCACCCCGTGATCTCGCACGTGCACCCGCACGCCGTCGCCGGCCGGTTCGCACCAGATCCGTACCTGGCCGCCCTGCGGCGAGTACTTGATGGCGTTCGACAGCAGGTTGCCGAGGATCTGTCGCATCTTGCGATCATCGGCCTGCCACGGGCCCTCGTCCAGCTCGTTGACAATGCTGATGCCCGCCAGCCGGTCTCCCATGGCGGTCTCGATGACGGCTTTTTCCTCATCCAGCAGCCGCTGCGGATTGACTTCCGACCACATCACTCGCAGCCCGCCCTCGCCTTCCAACTGGGCCACGTCGAGGTAGGCCCGGATCAAGTCGATGGCCCGCCGACCGGCACTGAGGATGACCCGGGCCATGCGTTGGCGCGGCTCTTCCTGCTGCAGCGTCATGACCAGGGTGGCGCCGTTGGTCACCGCCGTCATGAGGTTGTTGAGGTCGTGGCTGGCGATCTGGAGAAAGTTGACGAGGGCCTCCTTGCGAGCCTTGGCCCGCTCCATCTCGACATGCCGTTCCTGCGCCAGGTGGCGAAGCTGCTCGGCCACCAGGGCGTTGGTGAACAAGCCGCCCACCGCGCAGATGAACTGGAAGTCGGCCTCGGTCAGCGGCCGGGTGTCGCTGTGGCTGTCAGCGCACAAGAGGCCGATGATGTCTTCGTTCTGTGTCACCAGCGGCACGTAGACGGCACTGCTCATGTGGAGCATGCTGGGTCCCGCCTCCATGTCGGGGGGAATATCGTGGCCCGACAACAGCAAGGCCCGCTTCTGCTCCACCGCGTAGCGAGCCAGGCTGGCACTGACCTTCATGGGGTGGCCGGTGCCCAGGTCGATGAAGCGTCCGTCTGGCTCCGGCGGCCAATTGACCAGCGCCAGGTGCTGGGCACCGGGCACCGCGTGACGCAGTTGCCGCAGGGCCGACGAGATGAACTCCTTGCGATCGGCATGCAGCAGTCGCTCCACGATGTCGTACATGGCCGCCACGTAAGCGCTGGCCGTGCCCTGTCCGGCCAGCGCTTCCCGTAGCCCTTCGCTGTCCGACCGGCCGTGGCTCTTGAGCTCCATCCCGGGCACGGCCGGCGGGCATAGCGGGGGCAGGTCGCTTTCGTCCAGGCTCAGGCGCGTCTCGCCCAGGTAGACGGCCGTGCCGTGCGTGATGCGGATGGCCGCGCTCAGCCGGGAGCCGTGTACGAAACTGCCGTTGACGCTGCCCAGATCCTCGTACCAGACGGCTCGCCCGTCATACCAGACCTTGCCGTGCCGGCGCGACAGGCGCTCGTCCCCCGACAGCTTGATGTCTCCTGCCCGGCCCACGACGACGGGTTCCGAGCCGACCTCAACCCGAATGAACCCCGTGGGGTGCCAGAACTTAACCTTCTTGGAGGCCACCTTGAAGCTCCCTCGCAAAACTTGGGAGCCGAAGTTTCGACTTGCACCGCGGGCTATCCCCGTCAATCGGCGATGTCGGTGTGCTGGATGGCCATCTTGCCGTCTTGCCAGGTCACCACGCCCAGATACGGGCGGCCCTTGTTGTCGAAGTAGTCGGCCTGCTTCAATTGCTGGCCCGGCTCTGTCCACTTGATACGGTTGTCGGCAATGAGGCGAGCCACGTTGGACTGCACCTGCTGCTTGACGTCGTCATCTTTGGAGAGCGAACCGTCGGCATCCACCGGCTCCTCTACCGAAGCGCCACTGAACTTGCCAAACTGCGGGCCGTCCAGCTTCACTTCGACGTTGCGACACGCGTCGTCTTGCGATTTGAAGATGGGCTGCGGCGGCAAGCTCAGGTGATCGGTGTCGCCCGGCTGCAGGATCTGGCGGGCGGTGAACACCTTGGTGATGAGGTCGGCGTACTTGCCGTTGTCGTATTGCTTGTCGGCCTGCACCAGGGCCTTGGCCATGGTCCGATAGGTGAAATTACCCTGCGGCGCCGTCTTGAACAGGTTGGCATACAGGTTCAGCATGTCGTTGTCGGCCTGTCGGATGGCGTCGAAGGGCTTCTGGCCTTGCTGCAGATAGCCGTCGGTCATGCCCTTCATCACGTCCCAGATGGCGCCCGTCCAGAGGCGGGAAAAGCTGTGCGCCTCGCTGCCCAGGTGGGTGGCGTCGCCGCTCTTCGACAGCGTGTCGGGATCGATCCAGGTGAAATCGTTGATGGCGTTGCGGGTCCAGTCTCCCCCGGTCACGTTCTTGCCGGCGTTGTCGTTGATGGCAATGCCGAGTTGTTCGCCCAGGTTCGCCACCAGGTTGGGCTTCGACAGATCGCCGCCGGTCTGATCCACCAGCTTTTGCAGCACCGTGTCGTCTTGCAAGGTGACCATCATGGCCATCACGTCGCCGAACGATTCGTGGAACGCGGGCGGGTCCGACGACCATGAGCTCAGATAGGCGGGCCGCAAGCCGTCGAGAATGGCGTGCCCGGTCTCGTGCGATACCACTTCACCCGAGTCGGAAGACCATACGACCTGGTTGGTCTTCGTGTCGGTGGCGTGAAAGAAGTGCAACGAGTGGTTCTGGCGCTGGTAGTACGCGTTCAGCATCTCGCCATCGTCAGGAATGACGTTGAGCTGGGGGCTCTTGAAGGCCCAGTTGATGGGGTGGCCGAGGGCCTTGGAGAAGGTCTCGACCGTGCGTGCGCAGGCTGCAAACGACACCGCACCGTGGTACTGCGGGTCGGTGGTCGGGTAGACGTACTGACCGCTGACCGGCTTCAGTCCGCCCTGCACGACGACCTTCTCGGTGTGGGGGCCGTCCGATACGTCGCTGACGGTGAAAGGCCCGGGCTGCATCACGACCGCGTCCTGCGGGTTCAGCACAAAGACGGCATCCTGACCGGATGGCGATGTGGGGCCAGCAGACGCCTTCGGGGTAAAGCCAGTACGCGTGGCAGCGATCACAGGGGAACCTCCTCGACACACTTTTACCCCGACCCGACACTTATTCTGCTCGAACGGCTGCAGTGGGTCCATCCGGTTTTGTTAACATTTTTAACAAAACGGAGCGCGGCGGCGAGACCAGGGGATGGCCGGTAGCCCCCCGAAGTCCGGTCCGATGCTGGAGGCGTTGCGCCGGCGACCGTACGTGCCCCTGGTGGCCATCTGCCTTCTACAATTGGCTCTGTCGCTATGGCACCTGAGAGGGGCCGAGTGCATCGCCGATGGCGATACCTCGGCCTATTACGTGGTGGCCCGAAACTTTGCCATGGGCCGCGGGTTGTCCGACACCATCATGTGGAATTATATCGGACACACCCCCACCGTGGTTCGTCCGGCCGGAGACTGGTGGGGTATCGGATGGCCCGTGTTGCTGGGTCTCATCATGCAGGGGGTCGGCACCGGTCAGCAGGTCATCATGCTCGTCTGCGCCGGTCTCTCGGCCCTGCTCCCGGCGGCCGTCTATGCCCTGGGGCGCCAGGTCGGTTCTCCGGCCGCCAGTCTGCTCGCAGCCTTCCTGGTCGTGTTTCAGGGGCGTCTTTTCATGTCGGATACCATGCCCGACGTGACGCTGCCCTACAGTCTCGCGTTGATGGGCGCGCTCATCCTGGCGCTGAAAGCCTGGAAGGGGCGGTCGCCGCGGCTCGCCCTGGCGGCCGGTCTGGCGTTTGCCGGCTGCTGTTTTCTCCGCACGGACGGCTTTATCGGTCTGCTGGCCCCCCTTATTGCACAAAAGTGGCAGTCACGAGACCGGCTGGTGTTCGCTCTGCTGGTCGGGTTCATGGTGGGCCTGGTGCCCCTCGGGGCCTACAACCTGGCAGCCTTCGGCCACCTCAGCCCCCCACCGCGCAAGGGCATCTTCTGGATGATCGCGAGCGTGGACACGTACAGCTTTGACGTCCAACCCTCCCCGCAGCGGTGGGCCCAACGACCGCTGCGAGACATCGTGGGGGGCGTCACGGGGTCGGTGGGCCATATGCTGTGGCGGTTGTTCTGCGACGATCCATGGCCCTTGGTGGTCCTGGCCTTGGCCGGGGGCGTCAAGAGACGAACCTCTCCCGACGTACGAACGCTGTCCTGGACCGTGCTCTTGTTGTGGCTCGTCCCATGCCTGGTGGCGCCTTACGTGGCGTCGCCCCTGCGATTGGAGGGACACGCCACCCCCATCCTCTGTATTCTGGCGGTGCTGGGCCTGCCCGAGTTGCCCCGGCTGGCCGCCCGGGCCCGACTCCTGCAGGGCGGGCTGCTGGCACTGGCCCTCGGCTGGCACTGGCCCTTGCCGTTCCAGCCGGGGTGGAATGGCGCCTACTCGACGTGCCCGGCGTTTGCCCGCGACCGCGGTGCCCTGGCCCGTCTGGGTCTGCATCCCTACGACGTGGTCCTGACCACCTCTCCGTGGGCGGTGGCCGCGCAGCTCGACGTCTCGACCCTCCTTTGCCCGGCCGATCCGGAGGTCAGCGCCGTCTACCACGTGATCGACTTTTATCGGCCCCGGTTTCTCATGATTGAAGAGGGCACCCGACTGGCAGCCTTCCGAGACGCGACGGGGCTGCGGTGGCTGCCGCTCCGCGAACTGTTGCGGACCCCCGGTAGTACCTGGTACGAGATCACCTACCCGTCGCGTCCGGCGACTACTGAGGGAGGGCGGGAGGATCCTCGGGGAGCTTCTCGCGGGCACGCTGGGCAGGCGGCGCGGCTGGGGGGGCTGGCTCCTCCACCAAGGAAGGCGCTGCGGGCACTGGGGGACTGGCAGGCCGGGGAGGCCCGGCCGCCACGGCCAGCCGTCGTTTCTCTCGAATCGACAGGAAGACCCACGCCAAGAGCGAGCCCAACGTGACCTTCCAGGCGACCACCCAGGAAGGCGGGGCATAGGTCCACACGACCTCGCTTCGCCCCTGCGGCACCACCACGGCCCGCACCATGCCATCAGCATTATAGACTCGGTGGGCCTGTCCGTTCACCGTGGCCTGCCAGCCTTCATCGTAGGCATCGCCCACCACCAGCAGGGCTCTGCGGCTGGCTTCGACCTGCACCACCATGCGGTCGGGTTCATCCACTGACAAGGTGGCCGTGCCGGTGACCGGCGGCCCGTCCGGGGCGACGTCGTCGGGATCCTGGTCCAGCAAGACGTCGTTGCTGGGTCGGGACTGCGCCATCGAGGTCAGCACCTGGGTGTTGAGGTCGTCAGGGGAGGGGAGATCCTCCAGTTGAAAGGCGGCGTCCTGACCCCGCCCGTAGGCCGTCCAGTGATCGGCCAGGCGGAGCCGGTCCCGGGTGTGCTCGAGCGTTCTCAACCGGACGGCCCCGGTGGGCGTCTTGGCTTCCAGCAGCAGTTTGACGGACAGGGTGTCGAGAAACGCGTCGTTGAAAGGGATGCCGAGCACTCGGTTGCCGTTGGTGAGGAGATCCTGCAGGTCGCCTTTCTGGTCAACCAGGCGACCGTGTGCGGCCCAGTTGAAGACGTCCATGGTGTCCAGTGGGGCCATGGGGGCATAGCCCACCGCACAGCGGGCCCCGTCGACCGTCCCATCGTCGTACAGCCGAGGGTCCGGATCGCCGGCCAGCACGTACCGGTAGTCGCTCCCCACGATAGGCTTGAGCAGGGCTCGCTGGTCCGGGTCGGCCATCCCCGGCCCCGTGACCGTTGGCAACACCCATCGCCCCACCACCACGCACACCAGCAAGTGCAGCAACGCGACGCTCCAGCCCAGTTGATCGCCTCGCTCGAAACAGCGCTCCAGCCCGAGCCCGGCCAGCAGGAGAAGGGACAATCCCGCCACCGTCAACCAGCGTAGGGGCTCATCGCCAGACAGGGCGGCAAAACCCGACCCCAGGACGTTCCAGACCACCTGGACGACGGAATGGGGCTCGTCGGTCACCCGCGGCACCTGGGCCATGCAAAACTTCCAGGCCCATCCTAGCGGTCCCGGCATGCCGCGCGCCCCTACCAGGGCCAGGACCACCATCGCCCATCCGGCCTGCAGTGCCAGGCGATCTCGCCGCGCCCAGACGGCCAGCACGATGGCGGTCATCGGAATCACCAGGAAAAGCCCACCCAGGGTGTGCCACCCCAGGTGGGCCGGGTTCTCCACGCCACCCTGCCAGCGCAGGGAGTGGCGATAGGTTTCGGCATACGGAAACCACCCGGCAGCACCGATGAGCAGGCCGAGCGGAATCAAGCCGCCCAGTCGGGAAATCGTCGCGCCCGGGTCAGGCTGTCGCGCGATCATCCAGACCACGGCACCAGCGCCGCTCAGCAACACGCCCTGCGGATCGCCAATCAGCCCCTGCACGCCCAGCACCAGCGCCGGCAGCATGCTGTGTTCATCTTCGGTCGCTAACAGGAGCCAGGGCCACCAGGCCATCACCTCGAGCCGCTCCGGCTGGCCGGCCAGGGCCGGCAGCACGCCGCCCACCGCGACCGTCAAGCCGGCCAAGCTGGCGACCTGCCATCGGCACCCCAGGTGCTGGAGGAGACGGGTCATGCCGTAGCCCGCCAGCAGGAGGTGGAGGCCGACGTCAACTGGCAGGGCGGTAGACGGCGGGAACAGCCAGGCCAGCCAGTGCGGCGGGTAGCACAAACCGACCGCGGGCGTGCCCACCAGGGACAGCCCGCAGTCGACATAGGGGTTCCATAGGGGGAGGGAGCCCTCCACCAGGCGGCCATGAAGCCAGGCCCACAAAGGCCAGGTCCAGGCTTCCAGGGGCGTTCCACCCAGGTGACGCCCCCCGACAATCTCGGGAATCAGGAAAAGGACGATGCCTAGCCCGATCCACCAGAGCGGGCGGAGCTTCACTTCGCGGCGGCCACTCCTTGACGCACCGTGGTTTCAGCCAGGCCGACCCGAATCTTCAGGCGACCCGCCAGACGGTTGGCCTCCTCCCGCACGTCAGCCGACGCGTGGGTGGCAGCCAGTTGCAAGATGGTCCGAGCCACCGAGTCGGTGGCGAGATTGCGATCCTTCTCCAGGACGTCAAGCGCCCCCAGGGCTGAGGCGGTCGAGCGTTCGCTCTTGCCGCCTCGGGTCACGGCCCAGCGCAACAGCGTGGGCAGATCGTCGCCCAGCTCGGCCAGCGCCACCACGGCTTCCCGGGCGAGACCGTCGGGAAAGTGCCGTACGCCAAACAGGGCCAATCGATCCTGGCGATTCTGACGCATGAGCGACACCGCCAGCAAGACTTCCGGCTCCATGTCGTCGCCCAGTTCTTCGGCGATCGACTTGAGCGGCTGCAGGGCCAGCGTGGGACGGAGGCCTGACAAGGGCTCTCCACCTTCCACCACCCGGCGGCACAGGTTGCGAAGCACCTTGCGCTCGACCCGGCGGGTCTCCAGCACGGTCTGCAGCAGGGGACCGCCCCAGGCCGGCGACAGCGACGGGTCAGACAGGATGAGGCCCACGATGAGCGCCCGATCCTTGGGGCTGATTTCCGGCGACCGCAGCACGATGCGCACAAAGGCCTGCGCCTCGGCCGCACTCTTGAATTGCTGTTTAGCGGTCGTGGTGGCCAGCGCCATCACCACCCAGTGCCCTTGATTGCGGGACAGGCCGTTGCGCAGGGCCACATAGGCCAGGGCCAGCAAGCAATGATGAATGAGCGGGCTGCCCAGGAAGGCCACCTCGAGCAGGCTGCGGGCGGCCTGCAGTCGCTTGGGAGGTTCGAGCCCCTTGTCCTCCAGCATGGCTCGCACCAGGAGGCCGTAGAAGTTCGCGTCCTGGTCGAGCAAGGCCAGCAGATCCGTCGTAGAGGCGGGCGCCTCTCCGTCGTGGAGTCGGGCCCATTCCCGCGCGGCCTTGTTCAAGGCCCGCTGACCCTCCACCGCATCGACCTGGAGCCCGTATTGTTTTGCCACTTGAATGAGACTCATTGAGGCTATCCTCCCCCTCGGACCCGTAGTTTGCAGAAAACCACGGTCCGGTTTGCGTCCGGGCAGGGTGGCGGCCGTTCTGGCCTGGCCCTGGGTTGTGCCCGCAGCGTCGACAGTCTATCCGGTTGAGGCTACAATTGCAACCCCTCACCGAATCTGCATGTCTAGTGTAGCATTTTTTTCAAGTCAAGGATACTCCCCCGGACCGAAAAAAATACAGGCTGACTCAGGCGGCATGCGACTCTACCCGGTGTCGGCGGCGGAATTTCAGTATCCACAATCTGTGGATCCTTGTGGATACCCTGTGAATTTGATTTAATTCCTGAAAATTTTCTCATACCACGGTTTGAGTTGGCGGACAACCCTCACCCCGAGGAACGAAGGCAGCCCTTCTCCGGTTCCCCCACGTTCACGATACCGGTGAAGGAATCTCGGCCACGTCCCCAGACTCGTCCTTCGCCTCTTCCGGTTCCGGAACAGCAGGAAGGGCGGCCGGAGCGGGTTCCGCCTGGGTGCCGCGCAGGTCGACGACGACCTGGCCCCACGACTTGCAGCGATCGTCGTGGGTGAACAGCACGACCTGCGTGCGCTCGGACAGCCCCGTCAGGTAGGTGCGAGCGTAGGCCAGGCGTGTGTCGTCGAACTGCACGAAGGGGTCATCGAGAAGATAGGGCAGACGGACGTTGCCCGCCATCTCCTGGGCCATGGCGGCCCGCAGGGCAAAGAAGAGCTGGTCTCGCAAGCCGCCCGTGATGGCTTCGCCCCGCAGGGCGTGGCCGGTCCGAGTCTTCACCATCGGTTCCAGGCTGCGGCCTTCCAACACGACCTCGGTGTAACGCCCCGCCGTCAGCGCCCCCAGGATGTCCTGGGCCCGAATCTGCAGGCCGCCCACCAGGTTGTCCTGGGTGTCCTGCACCACCGACTCGAGCCGCTCCACGGCCACCAGCAGGCCATCGCGTCGAGAGGTCAGGCGGGCCAGCTCGGCCTCCCGACGGGCGATGCCCTCTCGCAGGACGGCCAGGTTGCCCCGGCTCCCGCTACTGGGCTGCACGTGCTGCCGGTAGGTGTTGCGGGTCTTCTCCAGGGCCAGGTTGAGCACGGAGAGATTTTCTTTCAGCCGGGACAGGTTGTGCGTCACGGTGGGACGCAACTCATCCAACCGGTGGGCGAACTTCTCGTAGTACCGGGCCAGCACCGCGCGGCCTTCCAGCAGCGATTTTACCCGCTCGCCCGTCTGCACCAGCTCGCCGTCCAGGACCTCCAACGTCTTGTCCAGCGCCTCCAGCGTGGGGTGCTCGGCCAGGCCGCGCTTGGCGCTGCTGATGTCCTGCTGCAGATCCTCAAAGATGCGGAACCGGGCCCGCATGCCGTCCAGGTCCTGCAGATCGCCGGCCGGCTTCAGACGGTTCTCCAGCGCCGCCACCGGAGTGCGCACCGCCGCCAGGTCCTGCTCCAGCTCGCTGGGGGTGCGGATCGCCTTGACCGCCTGCTGGACCCCTTCGATCTCCCGTTTGAGGGCATGGGCTTCCCGGAACTGCGAGATGACCTCGTCGGCGTCTTCTCCGGCCTCGTCAAAGCCCCCCAGCGACGCCCTCAAATCTTCCAGCAAGCGTTCGAGCTCCGACAGCGTCGCCTCGGTGGTACTGGCCGAGCGATCGCCGACCGACACGGTCGACAGCAAGCGGGTGCGCACGGCCGTCTCGGTGCGCAGCTCACCGGCCACCAGGCGGTAGGTCTTGTAGTGGGCCAGCACCTGCTCGACCGACTCATCGGGTAGGACGCCCAGAGACTCCCGCTCGGTCTCCATGGCCAGGTCGACCTGGAACTGCGCCTCGTCCAGCTCTGCATCAGTGGGGATGGCCGCCAGACCTTGTTCCAGCGTCTTGCCCTCGGCCTCGAGACTCAGGTACTCCTGATACTGCCGCAAGCAGAGGTCCAGGTCGGTCAGGCGGGTGAACTGGCCCAGCCCCCTGGCCAGCTCGTCCAGGCGAGACTTCATGCGGTCTGCCGCGGTGGTGTCGCCCTCCCACTCGAGAAGCAGGTCGTGTGCTTGCTGAGCCTCCAAAAGTCGCTCTTGCAGGCGAGTGAAGCGGGCCCAGGCGGGCTCCAGCTCGTCCAGGTCGGGATTGGCGTCGGCGGGCAGGCCCAGCGCCAACAGCCCGGCTGCGCGTTCGGCCAGCAGGGCCTCCCGCTGCTCCTCCAACACCTCCCTGGGCACGTGGTTGGCCAGCATCTCGTCAATCTGCCGGACCCGACTGGTGAGGGACAACGCGACGCTGACGTCTTCCAGCATGGTGTCGAGATCGGTAGCTTCTACCAGGTCGCCGAGGGCCTCGGACAGTTCGTCCACCCGCTCGCGCATCCACGCCAACCGGCTGACCGACCCCTCGGGCATGTCGACCGTCTCTCCTTCGTGACTGCGAATAATGCCTTCCTCGGCCTCGACCTTGGCCTGCAGGCGTTCGAACTCGCGCCACTCCTCCAGCACGCTGGTCAAGCCGAGATCCTCGGACAGCCCAAGCTTGTCGCGTTCTCGCCGCACGGTCTCCTGGGCTTCCTGGCGCAGGGCCGCAATCTCCCTTTCGCTCTGCATGTTGGAGAGCCGAGCTTTGAGCCGCTGCGCCTCCTGCTTGCGCCGTTTGTAGATGCGAAACCCGTCGATCAGCTCGGCGGCGCTATCTTCATACTGCGGGCTGCTGCCGGCGAAGCGTTCGGCGAAGGTTCCCAGGCTCGAGGCCAGCTCCGCCAGTCGCTTCTGGCTCCTTTCCAGCTCACCGGGCGTGACATGGCTTTTGAGCACTTTGCGGGTGGAGTTCAGTCGCGCCATCAGCGACTGGTACTCTTTGAACCGGGGCAACCGTGCCTCCAACTCGGCATCGTTGGAGGCATCGAATTGGTCTTTTTGTCGCTTGAGCCGTTCTCCCAGCTCCTCATTTTGCTGCTGCAGCTTGGCCAGGTGGGTCTGGGCCGCCTCCACCTGACCGGCCAGTTGGGCTCTCTCCCGCAGGAGCTTGGTGAACCCACCCAGTTCAACCTGGACTTGTTCCAGGTCCTCGCGACCGGACAGGGGCCCGAGGAGCTCGCGGGCCTGGTCGATGGCATAGTCGAGATCGAACAGCGCCTTGCGAAGCAGTTCGATGCGGCCGCGGTTGGTGTTGTCCTCAGCCATCCTGCTGGTGTTGCGGCGAATCCGCCCCATCAGCCCCTTCTTCTGCTGCTCCTCCGACGGGGCCAGGCCCGGCAGGCCCTGCAGCTCGAGGGCGTTCAACTCCTCCCGCAACTGGGCACGCTTGGACGTGTCGCGCAGGATGACGGCGATGGTCGTCTCGATATTTTCCGGCAGGTCGGCAAACTGGGGGTGCGAGGAGAACATGGAGGCGTCGATGCCCGACAGCCGCTCTTCCAGGATGCTGACCCCCTCCCAGGCCTCGAGGATCTCCTTCTCGTAGCGCCCCTGCGAGGCCCGATCGGTGCGGAACTGGACCATGCGGTCGGCGAAATCGTCGGCCACGCCGAAGAAGTCGGAGTACTCCCGCAGTGCCTGCTCTTCGAGGGTCCGAATGTTCTCCTTGAGCTCGTTGAGCTGGGCTTCCTTGGCGTCGACCTCGGGCTTCAGACGGGCATACTCGCGCAGTAACTCGGGGAAGCTGTCGCTGACCCCCTCGAACATCCCGCCCTCTTCCCGGGTCCTCTGGGTCAGCAGCTCGAGCTCGCGTTTGAGCTCCTGCCACTGCTCTTCTTCCTTGCGGAGGCGGCCGAACACCACCTCGGTAGACTCCACCGTCTTGCGATGCTGCTCCAGCCGCTCGCCCCAGTCGGAGGGTCGGTCGAGGAACTGGCCATAGCGAGACAGGATGGCCTCTTCCGCGACTTTCAGGCGCTCCCGCGCCTCGCCCAGCACGCGCTCCTTGCCGGCCAGCTCATCGCTCAGCCGCCGATGCTCCCGCAGCTTCTCGCCGGTGTCGGCGTACACCCGGCCCGCCAGGTGGCCATAGCGGGTCGACAACATGCGGCTGGCTTCCTCCTGCTCTTCCTGCAGGCGCAGCACGGTGTCCAGCTCCCGATCCAGGCGCGGGCGTTCGCTTTCAAATCGATGATGGATGGTCCGCCAGGCTTTCAGGGCGGTCTCGTAGCTCGGCGGCGCCTTGAGCAGATGGCGGTGCTGGCCTTCCAGCTCGCGGCGAATCTCTTCGAGGTCCCTCTGGGTGGCAGCCATCTGCTGCTGACGCTCGGTCAGCTCCTGCCAGATGTCGTGCCAGGCGCGGAGCCGGACGGAGAAGTCCTCCGCCACCTCCTGAAAGGGGAGGAACTCGGTCTCCATGCGCTGCTGCACTTTGACCAGGGCGCGGTCGGCCTGGTGGCGGCGAGCCCGTTCCGCATCCAGATCGAGCAGTTGGGAGCGCCATTGGCCCTCTCGATCGTCCAGGTCGCGCAACTGCTCGTCGTAATCATCCTCCTGCTCGACGAAGCGGGTGTAGCGTTCGGCAATGGCGTTCTCAAGCTGGCGGATGCGAGTCTCCACCGCCGTCAGCTCGGCCGACAGGGTGGCCAGCTCGCGCTGGCGGGCCTGGAACAGGGAAAGCTTCTCGGGAAAGTCTTCCGGCAGGTCCTCGAACGCCCCGAAGTGCGCCTGGAGGTCTTCCGTCAGCCGCTTGAGCTGGCCCTGCAGCTCATGGCGGTGGGCCTTCTCGTTCTCGCCAGCCTGCGCGACCCGGGCGACCTCCCGACGGGCCTCGGTGAGGGCCTGCACCTCCTCTAGAAAGGTGGTCTGCAGGTGCAAGAGAGGGGCGTGCTCAGTGGCGACCCGGTCCAGCGAGGTGGTCAACTGCTCCTGCAGGTTCCTGACCGCCACCATGTCGTTGCGCACCTCGGTGCACCGCTCCCGCAGACCGGACTCTTCCCGCAGGAGTCCTTCCAGAACGCTGAGCCCTTCCAGCGCTCGCTGCTCGTTTTCAACCTGCCCCTCCAGGTTCTGGTACTGCTCCATGAGGGCCTTGATCTCGGCCTGTAGCCGAGATGAGGTGCGCAGCGACTCGAGCACCTGGTGGCGGGCCTCCCGCATGCGGCCCAGCTCTTTCTCCAGCCGCTCAATGTCGCGGTCGCCGCCCTCGCCCTCGCCGGGGGTCCAAGGGTCCCAGCGGGTCAGTTTGCTGAACTCTGCCTTGAGGTGCTGCAGAATCTTTTCATAGTCGGCACGCTTGCTGCCCGTGATGATGCGGCGCAGCTTGTCGTTGACCTTGGTTTCGAGCTCGCGGTCGGTGACGAAGGTCGTGCCGGTGGCCACCTCCGGGTCTTCGAAACCGACCAGCTTGGCCAGCTCCAGAAAGTAGGTCGTGTCTTTGCCCCCCGGCGGCGCTTCGCCCGTGAACAGGCACTTGCGGTTGTCGCCAGCGATCTCCCAGATCTCGGCCACCTGTGTATCGAAATATCGAACCAGCTCCATGGTGCGGTCGTCCATCACCATGCGCACCCGGCCTTCGAACTCGGGCGGGTCGTACCAACCGCGATACCGCTCGATCTCCTCGGGAGAAAGACCGAAAATGACGCCAAAAATGGCTTTCATGAGCAGGGATTTGCCGCTCTCGTTGGGGCCGACGACGAGGCTCAGGCCCTCGGCGGGAAACGTGACCTCGGTCCTCGCCTCGAACGGACCAAAACCGATAACCTCGACTTGCTCGATTCTCAAAGCAGCTCCCCTTCCAGGAAACGTTGCAGCCCTGCCTTGAGGGCGTACTCCAGCGTATGTCTCTGTTCTGGCGAGCCAGCCTTTTCCAGCTCGTCGGTCAACTGTCGGGTGAACATGCCGCGGATGGTGCGTTCCGGCTTGATGAGGCGGACAATGGCCGAATCGGAGAACGACGTCCGATCCAACAGCTCAAGCAGGAAGAAATGGGGTGCGAGCAGGTCCCGCAGGCGGTCGGTATGGACGATGAAGTTGCTGGTACCGACCAGCTCGAGATGCATGAGGGCGCTGGGGTCGGCATCCACGGACAGCCGGGCGGCCAGCTCCGCGTGATCGTCGACTTTCAGGGTCGATACGTCGACGGTCTTGTGCAGCACCGGACGGGACTTATAAGGAATTCGGGTCACCGTCAGCTCGGCTTCGTCGTTCTCCATGTCGAATTCGACCACCAGGAAGGCCCGGGGCTCGGTCTCTGCAAAGGTCACGCTTTCGAGCGTGCCCGGATAGACGATGGCCGGCTCGCTTTCGCTGACCACCTGGTAGTCATGGCGAAAGCCCAGTGCGACGTAGTCCATGCCGCTCTTCTTGAGCGTTTCCAGGCTGAACCGCATGGGCACCTCGTCCGGCTCTCGAGGGCCTTCGCCCACCTCGCCGTGCAGCAACGCGATATGCAGGCCGGGCCGGTCCTCTCGCACCAGAACTACGGGCTCGGAGTTGGAAAGCTGGTGCCAGGCGACGCCGTAGAAGTGCACCTGCGTGCCCTGGAACTCGAAGGTGATGGGCTGCTTGTCTTCGGGCCGGATCAACGGGTGCAGGCCGGGAAAGGTCTGCGAATGGTAGACGGCGTCAGGGTAGACGGCGGCATCGTGGAACCCGGAAATGAGCACGACGGGAATGTCTTCCTCCCGCAAACGGGTCAACTGCGTCTGGAAGAAGTCGACCAGCGGCGGCGGCGGGGCATGGTTATCGAACAGATCGCCGCAGATCAGCACCGCGTCGACCCGGGTCTCGAGGGCCAGGGCGACGTCGATGGCCGCCTCGAAGGCCGTCTGGAAGTCC
>DASYBA010000460.1:0-5273 GCA_036501005.1 Candidatus Xenobia bacterium
CGGGCTCGGTCGAAGGTGAAGGGCCCCAGCTCGGGGTGTTCCCACTCGCCATACCGGGCAATCTCGATGGGGATGACAGGCTTCGAACCACCCGCGTACCTCGACGCCTGGCGCACCTGGTCGAGAACCTGCTCGTCGAGCAGGTAGGGAATGCCCTGCCACAGCGCCTCTCGCAGGTTGTATGGAATGCCCATCGTGCTCACCTCCTGTCTCAAAATGGGGCCCCGGGAAAGGAACCGGGGCGGCCTGCTGGTCACTACATTGGATCAGCAGGCCTCAAAAACTACGGCTCTCGTTTTCGGGTTGTTTGCCGTTCGGCCACGGCAAACGCATGGCACGCATGTTGGACGGCAGATATTTCGCCGGGAGGGGGTTGATATCGAAGTTGTAGTCCAGGTCCCCGTTGGCAGCGCCAGCCCGCTCGAGCGCCTCGTCAATGAACTGACGAATGCTCTTGCTCGACGGATACCCGTCGGAATGAACCCGCGGCAGTCCTTGCGATGCGTGCGCCGGCGCAATGCCAACGGCTATGCCGTAGGAATTCATCTCCGGAAGAATCTTGCTTTGGATTTCGTGGCCCAGCTTGTGGTAGTCAGCCAGCTTGTCACGTAGATCCCACAGACCTTCGTAGAGCGATTGCACGACCGCATCCCGCTTCACGCAGACTTGGCTGTACTTTTCACGAGCCTCGTCGTATTGAGCTCGGGCTGGATTGGCTGTCGGTTGGGTCGGAGGTGACTGTTGCACGGATGGTTGCTCCTTTGCGTTGGGCTGTGGCCCGTGATCTGCTGAAGAAGAAATGGCCGCCGGTACCGCTGCCGTGGCACCGTCGGCCGGGGCAGCCGCAAAGGCACCCACGGTTACCCCAGGATGAAAATGGTCCCGCTGTTCGACAGGAAATGAAGCCCCCAGCGGGCGGCCCGCCTCCCCAAAAGGAGAGAGAGGAAGGCCTTGACTCGATGTGTCTGTTGGCGACGCCTCGCCGCCTGAAGGTTCTGGGCCGGCCGGTCGACAGAGGATGTCGACGCCCTCGGCGTGAGGGTCGAGCAGGCCGTGGTCCCTGCGATAGGAGGCCTCGTGCCCATGGCTGGTCTCCACGCTGATCTGGAGAGAGCGGGCGATGGCCTCGTGCGAAACGCCGTCCTCTCGCATGTCCCAGACGCTCTGGCGCACCAGCGCTTCCTGCCCGTAGACGCTCATCGGCCAACTCCCACTACTGCGGCAGCAGCGCCCACGGTGGCCTGGGCTGGCTGCGAGCGCCAGGTCTGGTACGCACGATCCAGCGCCTGCGCGTCGTGACCCAGTCGGGCCAGGGCGCCAAGAAGGCGGGCAGGATGGGCGACGGCCCCCGCTTCAGCCGCCGCGATGGCGGGAACGGAGCAGCCCGTGGTGCGAGCCCACGCCAGGAGGGACGCGTCGCCCCGAAGGGCACGGAATGGATTGGTGCTGGTGGCGGCTGAGTTGTCCACGGCAAACCTCCAAGGCTTGAACTGCTCTCAAGCTTACCATGCAATTGCACGTATTGCAAGTAATTGCCGATGCGATTGTTTGCAGATACTTGAGGGCAAGACAACGAGACGGTCAGACCGTTGACGGTCTATCCCCCTGGAGGGGTTCGCTCGACGGTCCCAGAGGATCGGCTATGCCCTGACAATGAAGATATCTCCATGGGCATCGGTCGGCTTGTCCTCTGCGATATTTTGAAGCTCCACCGATTCGGGGCGAGCGTGACCGAGGGCTGTATTGCTAGTCGGACATGCTTGATATGCTCATTCAGAAAGAGTGAGGTGGAACACGACAGCTCTAATGGTTACACCAGCACAGGCACCGACCAGGTATGGTTTTGCGCCCGCTGTGGTGTGGAGTTGGGTAGGAGCGGGTGACTGGCTGGGACATCACTCCTTCCTGGGCGGCAGAGCCCAGTCTTCAACCCGGGCCACGCGGTTGAGGAGGGCATCGACCTTCGCTTCCAGCGACGCCACCTGGCTCCACATGGCGTCCAGAGCGATCTTCAGTTCCTGGTCGACCCGCTCGGAATTCATGACGTTGAACGACAGCAGGGCGCCGTCGAACGTGGTGACGGCCAGAAAGGCCTCGAAGAACAGACCGACTGTAATGGGCTCCTTCGGGTCCATGGCCTTCAAACGCTGGTGCAGGTCTCCAATCTGCCTGTGCCCGTATTGGCACTGCCGGAGCGCCTGCATAAAGCCATCATAGTTGACGGAGGGGTTGCTTGGGGGTGGGGCTTCGTTGTTCGACACGATTCTTCTCCTCTACGCCATCGGGTTCAACACGTTCCAACCCGCCTGACCAACAATGTCCGCCAGTGTCCCCATAAAGCGGTCCTCGGCCCCTGACTTAATGCCAGGGGAGCCGTTCACGTTGATGTTGATGGTGTGGCCGGGGCTGGGTTGCTGTGCGCGGTATGCGTGCGGGTCTGGCCCCAGACTTGAGCTCTGGAAGCCGCCCGAGTAACTGGAGCCGTCGCCTCCGGCGGCTGGGTTGTTAATCCAACCATTGGCCGTGTGCACGTAGAGCGGCGTGTTGGAACCAGCGTTCGTGGCCCCCGGTCCGGCCACGGGCAGACCCGCTGTATTGATGGGACCGCTGCCTGCCTGGCCGAGGAGACGGTCGACAGACTTGTCGAACTTGCCAACCGCAAGATCCATGCCTTTGACAGGCGTGTTCAGTCCGTTCTCGAGCGCCTTCTGCAGTTCGGCCAGCGGGCCAGTCGCCTCTTGTTGCTGGCCGCCGATGTCGAGACTGAACTCCTTCAGTCCAGAACCCTTACCGTACCAACGGGACTCGGTGTCCTGGTTGAGAAACTTCCCGACGTCCGAGAAATTCATTGGACCGCTGATCTGGGAGGCCTGCTTGACCCCATCCAGCTTCTGCCGCACGCTATCGATTTCGTCGCCCATGGCCTGGTAGGCTTGCAATGTTTCCAAGAGGGCGGACCGCTGGATGGCGCCCGCCTCCTCCGAGGTCTTGGCGGCGCTCAGTTCCTTCTGCTCCTTGGCCTGGATGGCCTGAACCTGAAGCCCGAGGTTCGCCTCCAGGGCGTCCGCGACGTCCTGCTCCGACACGCCCGGCTTCCCCGCTTCGAAGTTCTGAACGACCTTCTTGGATTGGCGCTGGGCCAGGGACCGCTCGGCCGCCGCAAGCCGTTGGTAGGCGGCCTCCTGGCGTTGGACCGCAGCCTCGACGGCAGCGGCCTTCTTGTCTTCGAGTTGCTCGATTTTCGACGCCTGCTCTTCGCTATTCAACCCCGACTTCTTTACAGCGGCGATCTCGCGATCGTAGTCGGCGACGATGGCATCGGTGCTGTTCTTGTGGAGCGTCTTGATGTCGGCATCGATGGACTTCAGCTCTGCAGCCAGAGCCTTTGCCTGGGCAACTCTATCGGCCCCGGCAGCTTCCGTTCCCAACGAAAGCTCGCCGGATTTGAGGCCGTGAAGCAGTTCTTTCCCGGCCTGGCCCTTCCCGGCCAGGGAGCCGTGGCCAGCAATGAAGTCCTGCTGTTCCTTATCGATTTGATGCAGGGAGGCGGCGTACTGCGCTGCCGTCGTTTTGCCTTCGTCGAGCAGTTGCTTGGCGCCGGCCTTCTCGGCGGCGATACGCTCCTGCCACGCTTGAACGGCGTCCTTGAGTATTTCTTCGCCGGCCTGCTTGTGGAGACGGGCTCGCTCAGCATCCAGTCGGTCAACGTCCTTCTTGCCGGCCTCCCCCGCCGCGTCGGCCACGGCTCGCTCTTTTTCGTTCTCGGCAATGAGGTCCTGAATGTGCTTGTCATGCAGGGCGGCCTGCTGGTTGTACCCGTCCCGCATGTCGCGCAGGGTCTCCTGGATGTCCTGCTTGTCCTTCTGCGCCTGGCCTTTCTTGGCGGCGTTCAGGTCCTGGGCTATCTGTTTGTACTGCTTGATGAACTTATCGGTCTCGGGGTTCTTTGTTGAGCTGTTCTCGTATTCTTCGATGCCTTCATGCGTGAGACTCAGCCCCGGGGGTCTGTTGGCGGCCAGTTCCTCCAGCTTGTCCTGCAGCCTTGTAATCTCGTCTTTGAAGTTCTCGACACCGTTGACAGCTTTATCAAATTTGAAAGCCTCGTCCAGGGCTTGCGCTGATTTGACAGTGGCATCGATGGCCGCAGCGACGTCCTTGATCTGGTCGTAGAGTTCCTGGTAGGCGGTTCTCTTTCGCTCTGCGTTCGCTTTCTGAACGCCGTCGGAATGTTCTATTTGCGCGTCCAGGTCCGCAATGGCCTTCTTGAGGTCCTCGACGTTTTCCAGGCCCTCTTTCCCCATCAGAGCAAATTTCTGGTTCGTGGTGAGATGGTCTATCTGGTCTTTGATGGCGGCCTTCGCCTGGTCCAGGTTGCTGGAGTCAGTATAGGTACCGCCCACGCTGACCACATTCCGCTCGAAGGCCTGCCAACTATGGACAGCGTCCTCCATCGCCTTCGTGGCGTCTTTTGCGGCCTGTTCCGTCTTCTTGAAGCCCTCTTCGGATTTCGCAGCAAAGAATTCGATAGCCGTCGCTGCCCCGCCAACCAAGAGAATGAGGGGACCGAATTCTGCAATCAACGGCGCCATGGCGGCGGCGGCTTCGGGAGCGACCGTCGTCAGTGCTTTCATGCCGGTTTGGAACGTTAGAAAACCGGCGACAACAGCCAGGGTTGCTGCCCCGAGCGTCTTGAATACGTCCGGCACGTATTTGGCGACGGACTGAGCGCCTTCCAACGCATGCATGACATCGATGAGGACCGGCTCGAACTGTTCCCCCAGCCCCGCCGATGCGTCGTTGACCGTGTTCTTGAAAATGGTCATCTGGCCAGCCAGGGTTTGCGTCATGCGGCTGGCGTCTCCGAACTTCGAATCGAAGACCTTTTCGAGCGCTGCACGAAAGCGATCCATGCTCTCAGCGTCGGTTGGATCGGCGAACAGTTTGCCGCCTTTGGTCTCGGCGCCGGCTTTGATGAGGTCCTGTTGAACGATACCGAATTGACGCAGGGCCCGGGTGGCGTTACCGCCCGTCTCCTCGACGCGGCTCAGGGTCATGGCCAGCATGCCGGCGCTCCGGCCGGTCAGTTCCGCCGCGTTGATGACCTTGTGCAGCTCAGCCTCGGACAGGTTGCCGAACTCCGCCAGGTTTTTTTCGGCCAACAGGATGTCGGAGGTGTCCAGGGTGACCTTGCCGCTGATGGCGAGCTGGCGGCCCTCCCGGGCCATTGCACCTCCCACCGTTGGACCAGCCACCGACTCAAGCTGGACGCTGAT
>DASYBA010000461.1:0-7857 GCA_036501005.1 Candidatus Xenobia bacterium
GAGAAGATGCTGGCCGGTTTCGGCGTCAAGGGGCTGGTGGTGGGGCATTCCCTGGTGCAGTCGCTGTATCCGGTCAAGGCCTATGACGGCAAGGTGATCAATATCGACCTGCACGGGAACCCTCTGAGCGAACCGTGGTTGGAAGACTACGATGGCTGATCACGATGTTGCTGAGCTTCCCCTCTGGGTGCAGATCAGCCATGCGGCGGGGCGCATCGAGCAGCAGTTGGAAGATGCCCTGGCCGGGTCCGGGCTGTCGCTCAGCAAGCTGGCCGTGTTGCGGCAGTTGACGCAGTCCGACGAACCTTTGCCGTTGACGCAGTTGGCCCGCCGTTTGTCCTGTGTCAAGTCGAACGTGACCCAACTGGTGGACCGGCTGGAGGCCGAGGGGCTGGTGGTACGAGAAGACGATCCCGACGACCGCCGCAGTGTGAGGGCCCGCATCACGGATAGCGGGCGAACCCGTTGCGAGGTCGGCTGCGATGCGTTGCACGCCCGGGAACGGGAGATCTTCGCGGCCATCAACGAAGCCGAAGGGCGCATGCTGGGCGACGTCCTCAAGAGACTGGGGTAAGGAGGGGGCCGACCCGACCATCGCTGCGCACCACCTCTCCATAAGTGATGGTGAGCCGGGTGGTGCTCCCGGGAATTTTCAATAACACGTACTCTCGCTTGACATCGCTGATGGTCCCTTGATAGCCGAGCGCTTCCAGGGGCAGGCCGACCTCGGCTCGGATGCCGTGCGGGCGTGGCTTGCGGGGCTTTTCTTCGGGAGACTGGGAGAGCTCGCGTAGAAAGCTTGAGGGGGCCTTCTGCTCACTGAGCAGGAGCAGGTGTCGACGGGCCCGGGTGACCCCCACGTGAAAAATCCGCCGCTCCTCCTCCACGTCATCGGCCAGCCGGTGAGGCATCAGCCCGTCGCTAGCATCCAGCAACAGGACACAGGGCCATTCCATGCCCTTGACTCGGTGGATGGTCGAAAGCGTCACGCCCTGTTTGGACTGCACGCGCAGCCCCTCGCTCAGCCAGGACTCGAACGTGGAGACGTTGGGGTGCAGCGCTGCCACCTGCTCGAGCGCCTTGAGGTCGTCGACGTGGCTGGCAGACCAGCGATCCGGCCCCGACTGATCGAGGCCCTGCAAGGATTGGTCCAGGCCGATCTGGGTGCGCAGCACCCGCAGGACGTCGCGGGTGCTGCCCTTGTGGACCGTATTCGACAGGCGGGCCAGATCGTCCAGATACTCTTCCAGGCGATCGGCTTCCCAGTCTTGGAGGTCGTGGGCGAGGGTGCGGAGGTCGCGGGCGGTCCAGACGGGGCGCCGCTCCAGGCGATCCGATACGGCGCGGGAGATCTTGCGGGCGGGGCGGCGGATGGTCTCTCGAATGTCCTCCCGGGTCCACGGCTGCCCCTGACCCATGCGGAGATAGGTCAAGGCGCAGTGAATGCCGGTGCGGGTGAGGAGGGTTTCGTTCACGGCGGTCCGGCAGGCAATACCGGTGTTCAACAAGGAGAGCTGGGCGGGGAGGAGCGAGGTGGTCACTCGGGTCAGCACCGCCACTTCGTCGGCCAAAAAGCCGGCGTCGAGCCATTGTTGGATACGGGCCACGGCCCGGGTGGCCAGGCCGCCGGAGTCGGTGCTCTCTGCCTGCCACGCTTCGGAGCTGGCGTGCGGGCTGGGATGGATGGTCTTGGCGACCCGCCGCTGATTGTAGGATAGCAAGGTGGAGGCAGCCTTGACGACGGGCGCCGGGCAGCGGTAGTTCACCTCGAGGGCGTAGGGGGTGGCCCGAGGGAAATACTGATCGTATCGGATGAGGTAGTCGGGCGTGGCGCCGGCGTAGCCGTAGATGACCTGGTCGTCGTCGCCCACTCCGAACACCTGGAAGGCCGGCGAGGCGAGGAGGCGGATCATGAGGAGATAGGATGGGGTGAGATCCTGGAACTCATCCACCAACAGGTGGCGGCACTGCCGTTGCCAATAGCGGCGCTCGTCAGGGTTCTGCAGGAGCACCTCGATGGCGCCGTAGATCTGTTCGTCGTGGTCGACTGCCTGCCGATCGGCAAGGAGGGCGCGCCAGCGCTGGAGAACGCGCTCGAAATCTTCCAGGTCGTCGTGGTCTTTCTGCACCTGCTTGGGTGCGGCCAGTCCGATACGAACGTCGGACAGGGCCTCGAGCCAGGTGGCCAGCGGGTCCTGGTTGGGCTGGGGGTCGATCTTCACCAGCGGACGGAGCCATTGTCGGACGGTGCCGTCGTCCAGCACCTGGCGGGGCCTGATGCGATTCAGAATGGCGTAGCCCAGGGCGTGCAGCGTCTGTACCCGGGGCTTGAACGCGGCGGTGCGTGACTTGAGCTCCTCGGCGGCTCGACGGTTGTAGCACACGGCCGTGACGAGGTCCCGCTCCCAGCCTCTATCGACCAGCAGGTGGCGAAGTCGCTCCGTCAACACCCGGGTCTTGCCGGAACCGGCCGGGGCGATGATGCGGGCGGGGCCGAACGGGTGTCGAACGGCGTCGAGCTGGTCTTGAGCGAGGGCGGCCTGGGGCGGGGCGGCCGGGGACGTCAACGTGAGCTGTTGATTTTCGATACTCTCTCGATGCAAGACGGCGAAGGGGAGGGGGGTGCGAGGACCACCGTCGCACCAGACAGCTTGCCCGTTGGGAAGGATGATGTCGGTGTCGCGGCCTTTTTTGGCCCCCAATCGTTCGGCCAGGCGCCCGTGCCACCAGATGGCATCGCCCCGGGTGGCATCGTAGGTGTTGGCCCAGGTCAGGAAGTGGAGGCGTTCACGGCTGAATTCGAAGCGGGGTCCGACTTCCCAGGGGGCCTGCTGGGTGCTTTCGGGCAGCTTCAGATCGTCGACGGGAACGTGCAGTTCGATAACGATCCTGCGGCGGTCGAACCAGGCGTCGTGCAGGGCGGCGATGGTCTTGCTGGGTTTGACCAGGGTGGTCTGGTCGATACGCACACGGGGGGCGTCTGGGAAGGGTTCGGGGAGGGACGCCCCGGGGCGCACGACGATGCCCCGCCCCAGCAGATCGGGCCCGAACATTACAGGTGGGCCAGGATGGTCTTGGCGTAGTCGGCCCAGTAGGGGAGGGTGCGCTTCAAGTCGTCGTAGAGCTTTTCGAGTGAAACGCGAGCGTACGCGTGCACAAGGGTATTGCGTAAGGATGCCAGAGGGGCGAGGGCTTGGGCCGTCTCTGGAGAGATCCAGCCGACCTGGCTCACGGCAAAGAACGAACTGTAGTAGTCGCTCTGCGGCAGCCCGTTGGACGCGGCGATTTCGGTGTTGATTTCTCCGGCGTATTCAACCAGCAGCAAGAGGTTTCGCTCGGAGGCACGGTGGCGCATGACGTCGGCGACGAAGTCCGCTTTGGACACGTCAGTCCAGCTTTGGAGCTGGCTCAGCGTGGGCGCGAAGGCGGCCAGCTTTTCCTCCAGGAGGTCCCGATTCATCTGCTGATTGTTGGCGAGGGCCCTGAGCAACCCTTCCCGTCTTCGTTTGCGCCACACGCCGCTGTCGAGAGCGTGCCTTCGCTCGGTGGCGCGACACCAGTCCTGGAAGGTGCCCGGCCGACACTCGTATAGGGGTACACCGTCTCGGGCGACTTCGGAGGCCAGCACCCAGGAGGCGTGGGTCAGCCACGTGGTGTCCAGGTCGGCCCGCTGGAGGGCTCGCGCCAAAGCGTCACCCATGCTGAGGGCGTCGCCAGGTGCGTCGTAGAGACGGGGCATGAGCGCCAGGTCCAGGTCACTGCCGGGCTTTTCCGTGTGGCGGGCCTGAGAACCAAACAGGGCGATGAACTCAAGATCGTGCTGGACAGCGAACTGGCGCAGCGGTTCGGCGGGAAGAGCCTGCATGGGTGTAGACTTGGCGAGCATGGGTCAGCCTCCTGGTTTTCGTCTGACACCAGGCTATCACGGTGCGCTCACCGGTCGCTCACCAACCGCCAGGCTCACCGGGATCTGCCACCACCACCCGTTGGTGATAACCCGGGAAAATCACCGTCTACTGGTGATATCGAATGGGGCGGTCAGGGTTCGGGCGGGATGATGATGTCCTCGGGGGCGATCCAGACGACCTTCCCGTCTCTCCACTCGGGGACGGGATGGCCGAGGGCCTTGTGCTCGATGAGCGCCTGCCGTGCGGCGCGTGCCAGGGACTTGTCTATCTCTATGCGTTCGTCGAAAATCTTGTCCAGGTCCCGTGGTTCCATGCTACGCCTCCAGGATCTGCCTCCATGCGGTCTGGTTGTGTACGGTGGCGGTCTCATGAAGACGCCCCATCGCAACGATCTCGGGAAGATGTCCGGCCGAGTTGTACACGAACCAGCGATGCGCCAGAGGTAGATAGGCCTCATGCAGATTTCGCAGTCCGCGGTGGTAGCGCCTTCGGATAATGTGTTCGGATATGTCGTGACCCCCGCGCCGGACTCTGTCCGCAACTCGGGCCACAGAAAGATCTGGCGACGGGAGCCAGATGAAGGCAAGGGTGAAGGCGTAGCCAGCATCGGTCGCTTGTCGAACGACGGTGGCCAGGCTCCGACCAGAGAGCGTCGACTCGAAGGCGCAGCTCTGGCCCGTCCGGATCAGCTCATGCAGGCGCTGCAGGGCGAGGCGCCCAGCCCTCATGGCGACGGACTCGGTGTGATAGGCAGAGAGGCCCGCGGCAAGTGTGTCGGCGTTGACGAAGTCGACGATGCCCAGGGTATCCCTGAGGAGCCAGGGAGCCCAGGTGCTTTTCCCCGCACCATTGGGTCCGCCGATGACGATGAGGTCGGGCAAGCTCAGCCCTCGGCGGCCAGCGGGGCGTCGGGGCCCTGGCCGCCGCTGAGGGCATGCAGAGCAGCCACCCGAGTCAGCCCCGCAAAGAGAGCGACGAACCCCATGGATGCGGCAAACCTAGCGAACTGGAACTCATAAGGCGCAAAGTGTAACCAGTTAAGAATGAGCCACGGGATGAGCCCCAGTGGGACCATCCAAACCAGAAGCCACAGATGCATGGCCAACCACTTATGGCAGCGTACTGAGCACCAGATGCCCACGTTGAACAAGGCCAAGAGCACAAAACGCGGCACGGCTACAAGCCACACCATGCCTAGCCAGTCGGTCGCATCTGCGCGATACACTGGATTGCATGCATACCACCATTCCCAGATGCAAATGGCTGCTGCGGTCGAGAGGGCGGTGAGCTCCCACTGGCGTGTGCGGGTCGCCCATTCCAACCAGCCGCTAGCGAACTCCCGAGCCGTCGTTGGGGTGGTCAGGAGCAAAGGCCAGGCACCCCTGGATCGTTCACCAAACACGGCTGGTAGGGCCGACCCGTAAGCCACCAGAGCGCCCCCGAGCGTCCACCACAAGAGACCCACAGCGTAGAGCCGGCTCTCTTGGGCGCAACCCATCCACACAATCCAGACCATGATCGTCGCCAGCGGTCCGTAGCGGAGCAGATAAAAGCCCAGCGTGCCGCCGGGGCGGCGGGCGGCGCGGAAGCTCTCGCGGACGATGATGGGGTTCTTGCTCCACGGCTTCGTGGCTGGCGCCCACACGGTCTTTGGTCCTGTCGACCCCTCCAGCATCCTCCGTAGCCTGCCAAGGATCCCCTGCCGCACAAGCAGCAGAGCCAATGCGCAGGCCGCCAGTACGGCGGCCGCGGCAACCGGCTCCATGCAGAGCCAGGCCCATCCGATACATGCAGCGATGCCGACAAGGGGCAGCGAGACCAGAGCCTGCAAGATTTCCTGGTCCGGCGGGTCGGCGCCGAAGACGGCCCGCACCTGGTGGAAGTATGACATGCTAACCACGAGGAGCGTGGCAGCGGGCAGCCATAGGACGGCTTCCCCGAGCGCCTCGGGAAGGTGCAGCCCGTACAGGTCCGACCCAGCCCAAGCGTACGCGAGCGTTGTGACCAAACCGAGGACCCAGTTGAATAGCAAGAGAGGGGCTGCTCCCCGATAGCTCAGTCGCAGCATGCCGTCCGACCACTCCTCGACGGTCATGCCCGTCAGCAGGGTAGCCTCCATGAAGCGTCCCTTCTTGACGCTCTCCAGGAGCTGGCTGTCCCAGGCACAACAGAACGGGAGGGCCAAACCCAACACCACTTGCATGTTAAAGACGACGGGCACCCAAGGTCGCCCGGTATCCAGGGCCCCGTTCGCCAGCGCGAATGAGACCCACAACAATCCTAGGCATAACACCCCCAACGCCCACTTCGAGATGCCCCGCTGCCCCGAGCGGGCGAGAAGGATCTCTAGCGGTTCTTTGACGTGTGCCATACCGCCATCATAGCAGCAGGCCGCGGATCTGGTAAGTGCCCGTCCAGCCGAACACACGTCCGTCCGAGTCGCCCGCCTGACGGCAACGGATGCGTGACGGAGGGCTTCCGGGTCGATGGCGGCCCGGAGGGCAGGACGTCCGAGCTGCCGCCCTGGTCGCCGGTCCCACCCACACTGCCGACTTGCCTATCCTCGTGCCGTACGCACAATGCCCTTCCGTGCGCACGCCGGTTTGACACGCCCCGTCGTCTAGCTGCTGTGAACTCGTGCGGCCGACGCCGTGTCCTCGTGGTGTACGCACAATACCCCTCCGTGCGCACGCCGGCTCGACACGCCCGCCTGTCCAGCGGCCGTGACTCGTGCGGCCGACGGCGTGTCCTCGTGGCGTGCACACAATACCCCCCGGTGCGCACGCTGGGCCCTGACGGGCAACGGGCCGCACACGCTGGCAGTGCCGCCAGGTGGACGCCAGACGGTCAGGCCGGGTTGTCTCGCAGTTGCAGCACCATCTCCCGCAGGCCGTCGGCCGTCACGTCGGCGGGGGCTACGGGCGGGCCCGCCTGCAGGCCCACGTGCGTCCACACCCCGTGACGGAACGGGCGCTTGAACGCCTGGTTGTCCTGGCGGGAGAAGAAGCTGCCCCACAGCCCCTGCAGCGCCATGGGAATAACCGGAACAGGGGTTCTCTCTACGATCCGTTCGATACCCTTGCGGAACTGGGCGATTTCTCCATCCTTGGTCAAAGCTCCCTCGGGAAAGATGCACACCAGTTCGCCCAGCGACAGTTCCTCGGCGATACGGTCCATGGCCCGTTCCAGCAGCGCCGGGTCCTCCTTATGCGAGGCTAGGGGAATGACGTGGGCCTGGCGCATGAAAATGCTTAGGATCGGTAGCTTTGAGTAGCCGTGATACATGGTAAAACGGATGGGCCGCCTCACCACCCCCGAGATGATGAACCAGTCGACGAACGTCACGTGATTGCAGACCAGGACAGCGGCCCCTTCATGGGGTATGTACGCCAGGTTCTTCACCCGCACCCGATACACCAGGTGCACCAAGAGATAAATCACGAAGCGGATGGTAAACTCCGGAATCACCGTGTAGATGTAGAATGCCACCACGACATTCAGTACCGCCAGGATCATCAGCACGTGGATGGGATCGTAGAACTTCAAAAGTGCAATCTGTATCCCACTCCACACCGCCATGAAGAGCGAGTTGATGATGTTGTTGGCCGCCACCACCCGGGAGCGGACTGCTGCCTCAGCCCGGGCCTGGATGAACGTGTACAGCGGCACGATGTAGAAACCGCTGAAAAGAGCGATCATGGCCAGGTTGAACGTCACGTGCGAACCATCAGGAGAGTGCAGCAGATCCATCCAGTCCAGGTAGTGCCCACTGAACCCGGACTTGCCGTGCCAAGAACGGCAAAGATCGAAGAGGAAGAGCGTCATGCCCACGGATCCGATCGGAATGAGCCCGAGTTCGAGTCGATCGAAAGACAGCTTCTCGCAGAGGATCGACCCCACGCCCACCCCTATCGAGAACACCGCCAGGAACAGCGTCTGCACGGTCTCG
>DASYBA010000462.1:0-6568 GCA_036501005.1 Candidatus Xenobia bacterium
TGGCGGGCCCGGCGATACCCGACCACTGCGCCACGACCGCCACCAGGTCGCTGGCCGGGAGCGTCATGGCACGTCGATCAGCGCGTTGTCGATCAACCGGGCCTTGCCCACGTGTACGGCCAGCGCCAGCAGAACCCTTCCCCGCATCTCATGCACGGGCTTGAGCGTGGCCGGGCTGACCATGTCGATATAATCGATACGGAGCTGGGGCGCTTCCCGGTGGAACATGGCTCGCAAGGCTTCGACGACGACCCGAGCGTCCCGCTTGCCCGCCGCCACCATGTCCCGGGCCTTGCCCACCGCGATGGGGATGATGGCTGCCTGGCTGCGTTCCGACTCTGTCAGGTAGGCGTTGCGGGAACTCAGGGCCAGGCCGTCCTGCTCGCGCACGATAGGGTGCGAAGCGATACGAACCTCCAGGTTCAGGTCTTCCACCATCTGCTCGATGACCCGCAACTGTTGGTAGTCCTTCTGGCCGAAGACGGCCACGTGCGGCAGCACGATATTGAACAGCTTGAGCACGACCGTGGCGACGCCGTCGAAGTGGCCCGGACGAGACGCCCCGCACAACCCCTCGGTCAGACCTGCCACGTGAATGGACGTATTGAACCCCTCGGGATACATGTCGGCGTGGTCCGGCAAGAAGAGCGCCTCGACCCCGGCCGATTCCAACAGGTGCAGGTCGCCGTCCAGGTCTCGAGGATAGGCTGCCAGGTCTTCCCGGGGACCGAACTGTTTCGGATTGACGAAGATGCTCACCACCACGACGTCCGCGCTGGTGTGAGCCTGCTTGACCAGCGCCATGTGACCAGGATGGAGGTACCCCATGGTGGGGACGAATCCGATAGAGCTGCCGGCATCCCGTTCCAGGCGAGACCACTGTTGCATTTCGACCGGCGTGCGCAGGACGTTCATAGGGCGGCCGCCACTTCTGGGGAGCTGCCAAACGACTCTGCCTCGCCGGGGAAGACTCCGGCCGCGACCTCTTCTCGATAGCGGCGCACGGCCTCTGTGACCGCGTCGCCCAAGGGCGCGTAGATCTTGACGTGGCGGGGTCGAGGGCCGCCCACCAGGCCCAGCATGTCGTGGGTGACCAGCACCTGTCCGTCACAGTGCGGGCCCGCCCCGATGCCGATGGTGGGAATCGAGAGAGCTGCGGTGATGCGTTCCGCCACGGCCCGGGGCACGCACTCCAGGACCAGCGCAAAGACGCCCGCGTCCTGCAGCGTGCGGGCCTCGTCGAGGATGCGACGGGCATCGGTGGCGGTCTTGCCCTGCACTCGATAGCCTCCCAACTGGTGCACGCTTTGCGGCGTCAAGCCCAGATGCCCCATGACCGGAATGCCGGCCGCGGTGAGCGCCGCGATCTGCGGGGCCACGGCCCGTCCGCCCTCCAGCTTGACGGCGCCCGCGCCGCCTTGTTGGAGGAGACGCCCACCGTTCCTGAGCGCATCTTCGACGCTGACCTGGTAGCTGAGAAACGGCATGTCGGCCACCACCAGGGCGTGCTCGGTGCCCCTTGCCACGGCCTGGGCGTGGGCCACCATCATGTCCATGGTGACCGGCAAGGTCGACTCGTGGCCGTGCATGACCATGCCGAGGGAGTCTCCCACCAGCAGCACCTCGATACCGGCCTGCTCGAGGAGCCGGGCCGTCCAGTGGTCGTAGGCCGTCAACATGGAGAAGCGGTGCCGCTGGGTCTTGAATTTCTGCAGGTCGAGTACGGTGATTCTAGGCATCCAGAAGATCCTTCAGTTCCGGGTGGGTGGTCAGGGCCAGGGTGGCTCGACCTACCGACCGGTATAAATCAAGCCACTGGGGCGATTGCTCCTGCAACACCTCGAGATGGCGCCGGATGGTGTCGGCGTCGCCTCGCTGCAGAGGGCCGGTGAGAGCGGCGGCCGGGCCTTGCAGGCGAACGCTCTCCAGCATGCCGTGGGCCAACTCGGGGAGGACTTCGGACACCGCTTCGGGGGCGACGCCCGCTTGGCGCCACAGGTCCTCGGCGGCGGCCAGCAGGGTACACAGGTACCCCGCCGCGACGCAGGCGCCTGCATGATAAAGGACTTTGGCCGCCGGGTCCAGGGTGAAGGTGTGTGCCCCCCAGCGTTCGATGAGGCTGCGTGCCTGGGCTACGGCGGCCGCGTCGCCCTCGACCCCGAACCAGCAGGTCGCCAGCCGGCGTGCCGCGGTGGTCGGATCCGGCAGGTTGGCCACGGGGTGCATGGAGACCACCTCGTAGGTCGATCCAGGCAGCCGCAGCACGCTGGCGGGCTGGCTCCCGCTCAGGTGGGCCACGACCTTGATGCGGCCCGGGAGGTGAGGCGACAGGGTCTGGACCACCGCTGGCAAGGCGTCGTCAGACGGGGTGAGAAAGACCCAGCGGGCGGTTCCAGGATGGGAGATGGCGTGGGCTCCGCTCCACTCTGCGGCTTCGGCCGCCGTGTGCCGGCTGGCGATGCCCACCCGGTAGCCCCGCTCGACCAGGAGGCGAGCCAGCCCTCGGCCGACCGGGCCCGCACCCACCACGGCAAAGTCCAGTCTATCCATGCAACCCCCGCAGGACGTCGGTGCGGGCGGCCGCGGCGGCCGGGATGGCGGCGGCCAGGAGGCCCAGGACGACGGTGATGGCGGCCGAGGTGGCGAGGAGACCGGGGGTGAGGGTGAACATGGCCGCGCCGACAGACTCCAACCACCGTGAGGCCAGGGCGACAAAGAGCGCCACGCCGGCCGTCCCCGCCCCCCACCCCAGCAAGATGAGAAGCCCGTTCTCCACCAGCACGTCGCCGAAGATCTGGCCGGCCGATGCTCCCACGGCCCGTCGGATGGCGATCTCGGCCGTTCGTTCCTGCACCGAGACGAGGCTGGTGACGGCCACGGTGATGCCCCCGCCGACGATGGAGCCCAGCCCCAGCACCAGGGCCAGGGCGTCCCACACGGCGACGCTCTGGCCCACCTCGTCCGCCAGGCGGGCGGGCGTGACGACGTGGACGTCGGGCACCGCCTGTTCGATACGATGCCCCAGCACGTCCAAATCGATATCGCCTTCCACCACGACGTCGGTGACCAGACCCTCGCGATCCAGCAGGGACTGGGCGACCGGCAGCGGCACCAGGGCCTGGCGATCGACGAGGGTGCCTTGGGCCTCGAGAATGCCCTGCACGGGCACGGCGTGCCCCAGGAGCGACACCGATTGACCGGGCACGGCCCCCAGGTGGGCGGCCAGTTCGGCGCCCAGGACGGCGGCCGGGGCATCGCTGTCCAGCCAGCGGCCGGCCGCGAGACGAGCGCCCGGCCAGAGCGCCTGGGCCTGTTCGAACGGCACCCCCACCAGCACTTCCGGAACGCCTAGCACCACCAGCCTCTCGGGTTCCAGGCGGCCCACCAGCATGGGCACGGCAGTGCGAACGCCGGGCACGCGGGTGACCCGCGCCATGCGAGTTTCGGACAAGATACCGCCGCCCGCCCAGAACGTCACCCGTTCGCACACGAACGCGCGATGCAGAAAACTGGCTTCCAGGCCGTGGGCGGCACTGCGGAAGTGGGTGGAGACGGCGGCGAGGAGCTCCATGGCGAACACGCCGGCGGCCACCCCCGTGATGGCCAGGAGCGTGCGGAGCTTGCGCCGACGGAAAGCCAGGAGCGGATCGGGCAGGAACGTCATCAATCCTCGTCCGGCCTGCTTTCGTGCCGCTCTCATGGGTCTCCTCCGGCGCCATGAGGGCGTGGGGAAAGGCTCGGCGGCGGCATGCTTGCCCAGACGGTCCGTTCCGTCCCTCCTGTCGAGTCCCATCTGGCGTTATCTGGCAAGCCCAGGTCCCGAGGTGCGCTGCTCACTTGCATACGTCTCCGGGTATGCGCCGTTCGCGCGGCTCCGCCACGCAGTGCTACGCACTCTCCTCGGCGCCTAGGATCGGCCTCGCCTGTGCGGCGCCTTCCTCTCGCCGAGCCTTTCCCCACGCCCTCTTGGAGCAGGATTCATTAGCGGCATGGTGAAAATGGTCGCAGCCGGCCTGGGATACGGGCTGGGCAGGAGTCGAAGAAAGCAGCGAATGAAGGATAGCGTGGGACTGACAGCATGAGGAAAATGAAAGTCGACAAACTGGGCATCGATCTCCTGACCCACGATCCCGTGGTCATCCTCAAGGACACCGATGGCAAGCGCTTCCTTCCCATCCTCATCGGCCCCTTCGAAGCGACTGCCATCGCCCTGGCGCTGGAAGGCACGCCCGTGCCCCGCCCCCTGTCCCACGACCTCATGAAGTCCATCATCGAGTCGCTCAAGGCCAAGGTGCTCCGTATCGTCATTCACGATTTGCACGAGAACACGTTCTACGCCAAAGTCGTGCTGGAGGCCAACGGGGGCACGCTGGAGGTCGATGCGAGGCCGAGCGACAGTATCGCCCTGGCCCTGCGCACCAACTCTCCCATCTTCGTATCGGAACGCATCATGCTGCAAGAGAGCGAAGCCGACAAGAACACCGAAGAGCAGGACGTCAAGCGGTTTCGCAAGTATATCGAGAATCTCAAGCCGAGCGACTTTCTGCGGGATAGTTGAAGAAGAGCCAGTCAGCTTCGCGGCTGCTGGCGCCCTGGTTCCTGCGGGAACGGCGGTCGCTGCCTTGGCGTGACACTCAGGATCCGTATCGCATCTGGGTTTCCGAGATCATGCTCCAGCAGACCCAGGTCGACACGGTCATTCCCTACTACCAGAGGTTTGTGCAGCTCTACCCCACCGTACATGCGCTGGCCAAGGCCGAACTGGAATCCGTGTTGAAAGCCTGGGAGGGGCTGGGCTACTATGCCCGCGCCCGGAACTTGCACCGCGCGGCCCGGGACGTGGTCGCTGGCGGGGGAGAGGTGCCGTCGACATGGGAAGGGATCCGAAACCTCCCCGGGGTCGGAGACTACACGGCCGGTGCGATCCTCAGCATGGCCTTCGGGCAGGCCGTCGAGGCTGTGGATGGGAACGTGCGTCGGGTCCTGTCTCGGCTCTTTGCCGAGGGGGGTGACCCCCGGCAGCCGGAGACGCAGCAGCGGTTGAGAGAGCAAGCCAGATTGTTGGTGACCGCCGTCGGGGTCGACCCGTCTCTCCACAACCAGGCCATGATGGAGTTGGGCGCGCTGGTCTGTCTGCCGCGGCGACCGCGCTGCGAGGCGTGCCCGGTCGCGAGGGTCTGTCGGGCGCATGAGGAAGGGCAACCGGAGATGTACCCCATGCGGGTGGCCCGTCGCAAGACGCCACACTATCCGGTGGCGGTGGGGGCCATCTACGACGGCCAAGGGCGTCTATTGATTGGTCTGCGGCCCCCCAAGGGGTTGCTGGGTGGGCTGTGGGAGCTGCCCGGGGGCAAGATCGAGGCGGGTGAGACCGCGGCTGAGGCGCTCCAACGGGAAGCCAGGGAAGAACTGGGTATCGAAATCGCGGTGGGGGAGGCCCTGCCTACTGTGTTCCATGCCTACACCCACTTCAAGGTCACGTTGCACCCGTTCCGCTGCCGCTGGGTGAGCGGGGAGCCCCGCCCCATCGCGGTGGACGAGTTCCGCTGGGTCCAGCCCTCGGAGCTGGACCGCTACCCCTTTCCCAAGGCCAACAAGACCATCCTGGAACGATTGGAGGGTGTCTGAAAGGGCATACACCCTCTTTAGAAAGGCTCGGCCTGGCCGGCGGCGATGGCCCGCATGCGCTTCTGCATGTTGGCCAGGGCGCCCGGGTCGGCCTGGTCCCAGATCTCGGAGCCTCGCCTGGCATAGTGCTTGACCAGGTTGGGGTTTTGTTTTCGCTCCCAGACGACCTGCAGCCCCACAGCCGACACGATGCTCCCGTGCTCGTGAGCCAGCCCTTCCGAGAAAGCTTCGAGGGCCTCGTCCAGGTTGCCGGCCCGCAAGGCCGTCTCGCCCCACAGATCGTCGTAATACGACCCCTGGCCCCATCGGCACGCCTCCGCTGAGGTGGAGGACGTGCCGTCAACCCACCTGGCCACGCTACGGATTTCCTCCAGCCCCTTCGCATGGTGACCGGATTCGAACGTCACTCGGGCGTCCACCTCGTCGCGCCATGCGTTGAGGTCGGCCCCGTACCAGGTATTGCGGATCTGGTTGAAATGGTCCAGTTTCTCCTGCGCAGCCTGCCAATGGCCCTGGTCCAGGTCGGCCAGGGCCGCATAATACAAGCCGTCGCCAACCGTCTGTATGCGGGTCTGGGCCCATGCGGCCAGGCGGGCGTCGTCCAGCTTCAGGCGCAGCATCCGCGGCCACGAGTTGTCTTGTGACTTCGAGTGGTGACCATTTACGGCCTCCTTGAAGCACCCCTCATGGCCCAGAGCCCAGCAAAGAATGTTGAGGTGATGCTCCCGGTCGAGCTCGGGATAGCCGGCAAAGGAGAGCCGGATGGACTCGCGCGTGCAGTTGAGCGCTTCTTTCCAGCGCCCCAGGCGCATGGCGAGGTGCGCCTGCATGTGCTGGGCGTGGGGCAGGTTGGGGGCTGAGCGGCGAAAGCCCCAACTGTACGGCCATCCCAGCATGGGGCGGTCGATGATCTCGTAGCCGTGCACCAGCTCGTGGTTGG
>DASYBA010000463.1:0-21471 GCA_036501005.1 Candidatus Xenobia bacterium
CGGACAGCTAGTGCCATGGTTGCCTCCCCGCACCATCACCGTGGTGGTGGTTGACCCGGAGGTGGGTTCCGGTCGACGGGCCCTGGTGGTCTCCTCCCGGGATCGGTTCTACGTGGGTCCGGATAATGGCGTCCTCACCCCCATCCTGGACGACGCGATGGTGGTGTCGGCCGACCGACCGAGGTACTGGCTGCCCCAGGTCAGCCGCACGTTCCACGGCCGCGACGTGTTCGGCCCGTTGGCCGCCCATCTGCAACTGGGCGTAGCCCTCCGGGATCTCGGGTCCGTCGTTCACGATCCCCTCCGGCTGTCGTGGCCGACCGCAGTGGCGGCAGGCGAGGGCTGGCGCGGCGAGGTCATCGACGTCGACGGCTATGGCAACCTGGCCACCAACCTGCCGCCAGCCCACCACGGCCACGTGGCCATCGCAGAGTATGAGGTGCCAGTGTGCGCGTGTTACGCAGACCGCCCTGCAGGCCAGCCCCTGGCCGTCATCAACGGGTCTGGAGAACTGGAAGTGGCCGTCAACCTGGGCAGCGCGGCGGAACGGTTCGGTGGGATCGGGCAGCGCGTGGAGTGGTACCCATGAACGCGTTGCTCCGCCTGGTCAAGCAGCACGTGCATCGCACGCAGGTACGCTTCTGCATTCCGGGGCACGGCGGGGGTGACGCGGCCCCCGCCTCGGTGCGGCGGTTTCTGGGACGACCCGCCTTCCGGGCCGACGTCACGCAGACGATGGACATGCCCGATGCCTTCGACGCGACGGGGGTGTTCCCGGCCTTGCGAGCCCGTTGTGCGCGGGCCTGGCACGCCCACGACGCCGCGTTTCTGAGCGGCGGGTCGTCGTCGGGGGTGCAGGCCATGATGCTCGCCGCCCTGGCACCCGGGCAGGAAGTCACCCTGGGACGGGATCTTCACCTGTCGGCGGTGTGGGGGCTCATCGCCAGCGGAGCCGTGCCCCGGTTTCTCCCGACGGAGTGGGACGCGGAGACGGGCCTGGCTCGTCCCCCGCGTCTCGAGGGCGTGGCCGGTCCACTTTTTGCGGTCCGGCCGAACTACGTGGGCTGGTGCTGTGCGGTGCCCGAGCGAACGGACCTCACGCTGGTCGACGAGGCCTGGGGGGGCCACCTGGGGTTCTCCTCCCGGTACCCGCAGAGCGCCATGCAGCGGGGGGCTGACCTGGCCACCTCCAGTGTGCATAAAATGTTGTCTGGTCTGAGCGGCACGGCCCTGCTGCTGCGCCAGGGGCAGGCGGTGGACCCCGCTCGCTGGTTTCACGCCGCCATGATGGTCTCGACCACCAGTCCTTATTATGGCGCGTGGTTGAGCCTCGAAGGAGCCGTGGAGCAGATGATCCGGCAGGGCGCCGAACTGTGGGACCGGGTGTGGGAGGGGGCGGCAGGACTGCGCGAAGCCCTCCGCGGTCTGCCCGGAATTCGTCTGGTCGAAGCGGGCGGGCTGGAATCGGATCCCACCCGGGTGCTGTTTGCCCTGGAGGGGTGGAGTGGGCACGCGGTCGAGGCGGCTTTGCTCCGACGGGGCATCGCGGTAGAGATGGCGACCGCTGGTCACGTGCTGCTGGTGGTCGGCCTCGGCCACCGCCCGTCTCACGTGCAACGACTCACCACGGCCCTCGCCCGCTTGACCCGGTCTCCGCAGGGGCCGGGTACCGGCGTGCACTGGAGCGTCCCCAGCCTCTCCATGCCGCCTCGTGAAGCGTGGTTCGCCCCCCGTCGGAGCTGTCCATGGGATGCGGCCAGCGGACGGGTGGCGGCAGAGCCGGTCAGCATCTACCCGCCGGGCATCCCACTACTCATCCCCGGGGAACGGGTGGACGGGGGGGTCGTCGACGCCCTGCGGCAGGCCCAGGAACAGGGGGCCAGGCTGCTGGGGCTGGCCGACCCGACCGGACAGACCCTGCAAACCGTGGCCTGATGGAGGCTTCTTTGAACGACACTGCCCTCAAGATTACCGACGACCTGGACCGCCTGCTACAGGTGCTCCCCCAACGCGTGCGGGACGCCGTCGAGCAGCGGGTAGAAGATCAGCTCATCGAAGTGGTGCTGGATCTGGGACGACAGGCGGAGGCCCGCTACCCCGTCAGCTTCATCTTCCTGGGAGAGGAGGAAGTGACGCGGGAGGACCTGCGCTACGTCGTCAGCCGGACCGGCTCTTTCGGTAAGGACAATAGAGCGGGTATCGAACGGACGCTGCACCGCATCTCTGCCATTCGCAATCGCACCGGCGACATTGTGGGGTTGACGTGCCGGGTGGGCCGAGCGGTGCGAGGCACCATCAACATCATCCGCGACCTGGTCGAGTCGGGCCAGAGCATCCTGCTCCTGGGCCGGCCCGGGGTGGGCAAGACGACGATGCTGCGCGAGACGGCCCGGGTCATGGCCGATGAACTGAAGAAGCGGGTCATCATTGTCGATACGTCCAACGAGATCGCGGGCGACGGCGACGTGCCCCATCCCGGTATCGGACACGCGCGCCGCATGCAGGTGGCCGACCCGGGCCACCAGCACTCCATCATGATTGAGGCGGTGGAGAACCACATGCCCCAGGTCATCGTCGTCGACGAGATTGGCACCGCCGAAGAAGCGTACGCAGCCCGCACCATCGCTGAACGCGGCGTGCAACTGGTGGCGACGGCCCACGGCAACACGCTGCAGAACCTGCTGCAGAACCCTACCCTGTCGGATCTGGTGGGCGGCATCCAGGCCGTCACGTTATCAGACGAGGAAGCCCGCAAGCGGGGCACCCAGAAGACCGTGCTGGAACGCAAGTCGCCGCCGACCTTCCAGGTCATCATTGAAATCACCGACAAGGACACGCTGGTCATCCACGATAACGTCGAGGAGGTCATCGACCTGGTGCTGCGCGGTACCCCGCCGCAACCCGAGGTGCGGGTGCGCAACCAGGAGGGTGAGGTGGCGGTGGTGCAGTCGTCCAACCGGGAGGAACTGGTGGCGGAGCCGCAACCGCAACGGCCTGGAGAACCGCTGGCGGAGCGCATTCCAGGCGGGCTGCGGATCTTTCCCTACGCCGTCAGTCGCAACCGGCTCGAGCGGGCCATCGAGAACCTCAAGGTCTCGGCGGTGGTGGTGCGCACCTGGGACGACGCCGACGTCATCGTCACCCTCAAGGGGCACGATCGGCGAGACTCGGCCCGGCTCAAGGAAAAGGCCATGCAAAACGTTCGCATTCACGTGGTGAAGAGCAACACGGTGAGCCAGATCTCCAACTTCCTGCGAGAGCTGTTCCACCTGCCCGTGGTGGATATCGAAGAGCTGGCCGTGCGGGAAGCGGAAGATGCGGCCCGCACCGTGTTGCGCTACGCCAGACCGGTGGAGCTGGCGCCGCAGACGTCGCACATCCGCCGCAAGCAGCACGCGGTGGTGGAGAAGTATCGGCTCAAATCCAAGAGCATGGGCGCGGAGCCCAACCGCCGCATCAAGATCTTCAAGGACTAACCGCCGTGGGCGTCGATGTAGAGGCGAGCGGCGCTCTTGAGGCGCTCGTTGGCGATCTCCGGGGTGAAGAGGATGGCGTAGCAGAACTCCAGCCGCTTGTCGAACTCCTGGCCGGCCATGCCGCTGGCGTCGTCGACCTGTTTGCGGAGCGTGGCGAGTTGCTCTTTCTCCTTGGGTGAGAGCATGGACAACGCCTGTCCCAGCGCGTCGGTCGCTTGCTTGACTTTTTCCTCGGAAACGGCCACGGCTCTCTCCCTCCGCCTGTCTGCTGTGGGTCGAGGTTCGCCTCCGTTCGAGGGGTGTCCTCTACGACAGGTAGGTGCTGGTCTCAGCGGCGATGGCCCTGAGGCCGTCCAGTTCGGACATGTCCAGGCGGGCATCGGTCCACAGGCCGCCCGGCATCGCCCCCTTCACGAACTGGTGCATAGCGAGCACCAGCGTGTTGCCGTCATTGGCGAGGCGACCCTGCATCAGCGGCCCGATGAGCCACATGAACTCACGCGACAAGGAGCCGACCACCAGGACGACGTCGGCTTGTTGCACGTCCTGCGACGCCTCCAGCCTGACGTCGGCCGGAATCTCGTTCCCGTTCCAGACAATGTCTGGCAGCTCCGGGTGGTCATCCGGACCGTTCCAACCGGCGAACAGGCTCCCGGTGACCTCCCGCACCGGCATGGGATGCAGCAGGATCTCCAGCGCCCCAAAGCTATGGGCGATGGCCGTCGTGCTCGGCCACCGATGCGTGAAGGCCGTGAGGACCTTGGTGACTTCGCTATGGGCCAGCGCCTGCCGTTGCTGACGGATCCATCGCCATAAGCGGGCCGCTTCCCGGGGCGACTGGGGTTTTTCGATACGGCGAACATGGTTCGCCGTCGGTTGCATCTTGGGCCCGCTGGCCAGGCCACCCAACGGCACCCCCATGTCGCTCGGCAGAAGAAAGACGACCTTGCGGGCCGACTGCAGCCGATGCCGGGTGTCGGGCTCCAGCGCCCCCCCTTGCGAGTAGGTCTTCTGGCTGGTGAGGACGATGGAAGAGGAGGATAGCGACTTGCGCCCGGCGCTGGCATAGGCCGTCTTGTTGACCATCTGCCCTTTGATGCGGTTGAGCTGATAGATCTGCTCCTTGAAGGTCGGATCTTCCTTGTGGTCGGAGGTCTCCAGCACCTCGCGCGCCTTGTCCAGACGTTCCCGGGCGGCGTCCAGGTTGTTCGCATCAGCTTCCGCCTGGGCTTTCTGCATCTCCCGCACCGTCTCGTTCAGCAGCACCTCTCGGGTGATCTTGGGGTCGACGGACAGGTCCCGAGTCCCCTTGGGCGGCAGGGTGATGGTCGAGGTGAATTCTCGCAGGGCCACCTCGCCGGCCACTTGCTGGTAGGACACTTTGACCTCGGCGATCTTGGTGGCGCTCTTGCGGGCCGGCACGACAAACTCCAGCAGCACGCTGCGCTGATCGCCGGCACACAGATCGCTGAGGGCGATGGTGTAGGCGCCATCCGACTCCTGCTGGGTGAAGTTGTTGAGGTTGCCGAGATAGCTGGCGGCACCAAACGTGCGCACTTCGATACGCAGGTTCTGGGCCAGCACGCGCAGCAGCTCGTCAAACTCCCGGGCGAAGATGGTGGGGGCTTCTTCAGCCGTTTCGATATAATGGAAGTTGCCGCCGCCGGCCTGCGCCATGCCTTGCAGGAGGTTCTCGTTGAACCCCGCCCCGAAGCCGATGGTGGTGGTCAGGGCGCCCTTGCCGCGGGCCGTCTCGGCCACCGCGCAGAGCTGTGAAATGTTGACGATGCCGACGTTGGCCTGGCCATCGGTGAGCAGCACCACGCGACTGACCACGCCCGCAGCGACCGCCCCCAGCACCAGGTCCGATCCCGTCTTCCAGCCGCCGCTCAGATTGGTGCTGCCGTCGGCCGTGATCTTCTCCAAGGCTTGCAAGAGCCGGTCTTTCGCCATGACCCGATCGTGGGGAATCAAAACCGATACGTCGGTCTGGAAGAGGACGATGGAGCACGTGTCCTGGTCCATCAGTTGCGACACGGCGTATTTCACGGCGTGCTTGCACTGCTGGATCTTGTCGCCTTGCATGGAACCACTGCGATCCAGCACGAAGCTGAGGTTCAGCGGCGCCCGCTGGAAGGTGTCGTCTCGATCGGCGCTGAGGCGCAGCATGACGATGAGACGGGTGCCGTCCTGGTGATCGACAGCCGCCTTGCTGAGGGAACAACTCAGGTGTACAGGCTGGTCGGTGGCCATGAGCCTCGTTTACCTTCCCCGCAGTGAACTTCCTTCCCGAAAACATGAAAGTCCCTGGGCGGCTCTTGAAAAGAGCGCCCAGGGACCTACGTTTCGAGTCCAACCTTACGGAAGGAGTTCTAGTCTGCGATCTTGACCCGCTCGATGGTCTTGGAACCGTCGGCGTTGTAGCGGAGCACGCCAGCGAACGGGCGGCCCTGCTTGTCGAAGTAGTCCTTGGTGGAGAGCTTCTGGCCCGGGCTGGTCACCAGAATCCGGCCCTGCTTGATCAGGTTGGCCACCGCCTGCTTCGACCGGTCAGCCACGTCGGAGTCCTTCGCCAGGGCACCGTCGTTGTCGACCAGCGTGGTGATCTTGGCGCCTTGGAACTGCTCGGGCACGTTGCTGCCCAGCTTCACCGTCACCCCGTGGGTCACGGTGTCGAGGGGCTTCATGCCGTGCTGGGTCATGGTGAAGGTGTTGTGCAGCGAACCGTCGTCGCCGCCATCATCGCCACCGTCGTCGACGGGGTTCTGCTGGCCGTGGTGGGGGGGCGCAGGCGTCGGGGCGGCACCGCCCAGAATCCCACGATCCGTCATCACCTTGGTGATGAGGTCGGCGCGCTTGCCACCGTTGGCCTTGTCGGAAGCGACCCAACTGTTGGCCATGTCACGGTAGGTGAAGTCACCCTGCGGAGCGCCCTTCAAGAGCTCGGCCAGAAGCTGGATGGCTTCCTTGCCGGTGGCCTGCAGAGCAGCCTTCGGGTTCCCGGGGTTGGCGGCCAGGTTCTCGGCGTTGATGCCCTTGACGACGTCATAGAACGCACCCGTCCAGAGGCGGGAGAAGTCGTGGGCTTCGCTGCCGAGCTTGGTGGGATCGCTGCCGTCGCCAGACAGGGTGCTGGGGTCGGCCCACTTGAACGTGTTCAGGGCGTCACGCACGAAGTTGCCGCCAGTCACGTTCTTGCCCTCGACGTCGTTGATGCCGATACCGAGCTGCTCGCCGGTGCGGGAGATGGCGTTGTCCTTGGACAGGTCGCCGCCGGTCTCTTTGGCCACGTTGTCCAGCGTGGCCGGATCCTGGAACGACATGCAGATGCCCATCATGTCGCCGGTCGATTCGTGGAAGGCCGCTACGTCGGGCGTGAAGGAGCTAAAGTAGGCCGGCCGCAGGGAATCGAGGATGGCGTGGCCGGTCTCGTGCGATACGACCTCACCGGAATCACCGGAGTACATCACCTGGTTGGTCTTCGGGTCGGTACCGTGGAAGAAGTTGACCGAACCGCTGTCTCGGGTGTAGTAAGCGTTGAAGTCTTCACCGGCGTCGGCGTTGACGGTCAACTGCGGGCCGCTGAACGCCCAGTTGATGGGCTGGCCGAGAGCCTGGCCGAACACGTCGACGGTGTGGGCGACAGCGGCGAACGACTGCGCCAGCACTTCGTTCTTGTCGCCTTCCTTGAAATTGTAGCTGCCATCCTTATTGGGGGCCAGCGCATCGCTGAGCTTCACCTTGTCGTTCGACGGGGAAGCGCCGCCCGAGACGTTGTGGATGGTGACGGTGCCCGGGCCCAGCACGGTGCTGTCCTGAGCGTTGTAGTTGAAGGTGGCGTCGGCGCCATCCTTCGGTTTCGGCTGGGAACCGCCCTGGGGCCCTCGCGGGGTGGTGATAGAGGTAATCATTGGTCTATTTATCTCCTCGGTTACTCGAATCGCAACTGCAGTTTAACCAACAAACCCGTCCATGACTATTGCCAAATTGTAAACAACAGTTACAATCGCGGCGGCCCGCTACCCGCCGGAGGCCCCGGATGCAGTACTGGTAGGCGTTCAGGCGTGTACATCCCTTGTTAATCTTGTTAACGGAGGTCCCATGCGCAGCATTCTGCTGGCCGATCACGTCGGCATTCGCCGCTATCGGGAAGATGATGCCCCCCTGCTTCACGAGGCTGCCCAGACATCGACCGCGGAGGCTTATCCGTGGCTACCGTGGTGCTATGCCGGCTACCGGCTCGACGAAGCCGAGACGTTCGCCCGCCACCAGGTGGCGGCGTGGGAGGCGGGCAAGGAGTTCAGCTTCGTCGTATTCGACAGAGAGTCCGATAGATTCGTCGGAGGTGTGGGCATCAACTACATCCACCCCGTGCACCGCTTTGCCAACCTGGGCTACTGGATACGGAGCGACTGCACCCGGCGAGGGTTTGCGAGCGCAGCGGCCCGCCTGGCAGCAGCCTTCGCCCTGGGCGACATGGGTCTGCGGCGAGTCGAGATCGTGGCGGCGGTGGGCAACGTGGCCAGCCAGCGGGTGGCTGAGAAGGCAGGCGCACACCGGGAGGGCATACTCCGCAACCGCCTGTACCTGCACGGCGAGGCGGTCGACGCCGTCATGTACTCCATCGTGTGACCCCAGGCCGTGTTCTATATATATGCAATATTACCGCCAGCGGAATATATATTGTGTGAGAAATGGTGAGTCTTCCAATACATCGAATGCCAGCAGGTCTCCAGGCAACGCCGCGGAACGTTGGTCTCATGCGTACCAACCTTCTGGCTCTTCTCGTCCTGCTGCTCGCCCAGCCGGCCTTGGCCTGGAACGACACCGGGCACATGCTGGTGGCCACCATCGCACTGCGCCACATGTCGCCCGCCGTGCGAGAGCAGGTGCACCAACTGCTGGCACACCGGGACAATCCGCAGAGCGGCAAGCCCGTCACGCCCCGAGACGACACCGACGTGACCGCGGCGAACTACATGGACGACATCCGCCCGACGTTCAGCTCCCTGCACTATATCGATCAGTTCATGGACGACCACGGTACGCTGCTGGCTCGGCCCGCTCCGTCCCCCAATGCCGTGGACTGGATCCGGCACAACCTTGAGGTGTTACGCACCAGCCCTTCAGACGCCGCCCGAGGCGAGGCCATCCGGTATCTCATGCACGTGGTGGGCGACCTGCACCAGCCTTTGCACTGTGCGGCCCGGGTGACGGACCAGTTTCCCGACGGCGACAGGGGCGGCAACGACGTCAAGATCCCGGGCCCTTTTGGCAATCTTCACTGGTACTGGGATTGCGCCGCCGGTCTTTTTCCCGACATGCCTCGTCCTCTCTCGCCCGAAGATAAAGCACAGCTCAATGCCCTGGCGTCGGCCATCGACCAGAACCCCGGGCCGGAGGGTTCCGACATAAACGCGCAACATTGGATCCGAGAGGGCTTCGAACTGGCGCGTCTGGACGTCTACCCAGGCGTTCGCCCCGGCACCGCACCCGATGCCGTCTACGAGGCTCGCACCAAGGCCATCTGCAGCCACCAGGTGGCCCTGGCCGGCTACCGCCTGGCGGCGCTCTTGACCGACGCCCTCACCAACCGGTCAACCCCTGCGGCGATCTCCTCCGGGGTGGAGCTGGCAAAACCGATACGAACGCTGGTGCTGTCCTTTCCGTCTACCCGATAGAAACGACTGTCCTGGATGTGCACGTCCAAGGCGGCCGCTGCCTGGGACAGTTGCACGGAGGGCACGCCGAAGTCGACCCACAGGCTCATGCCGCCGTCCGGGCGGGTGAACGGAACGTGGGCCGCTTCCAGGGCGTCGGCCATGACAGACAGCCTGTGAGCATAGACGCGGCGCATACGTCGCAAGTGACGTTCCAGCCCCCCATGCGACAACCAGGCGGCCACCGCCCGCTCGGTCACCGTGTCGTTCTGTCGGGACACGATCCGTTTCATGGCCCGCAAGGGTTCGGCCACCCCCGGGGGGACGACCGCAAACCCCAGCCGGGCCGCGGGATACAGAATCTTGGAGAAGGTCGATACGTAGGCGATGCGGCCGTCTGGGTCGCGGCTTTTCAGCGGGGGAACGGGGCGAGAACGATAGTGGAATTCGTGATCGTAGTCGTCTTCCAGAATGGGCACGTCGTACTTCTGCGCCAATCGATACAAGTCAGCGCGGCGGGCCATGGACATCGTCACGGTCGTCGGATACTGATGCAGCGGCGTCAGATAGATCAAGGCCACCCGTTCCCGGGCCAAGGCGGTTTCCAATACGTCGGTCCGGAGGCCCTCGCTGTCGATAGGCACCCCCACCAGCTTCGCCCCGGCCGTGCGCAGGGCAGCCAGCGCTGGCGGATAGCCCAGGGCCTCCACGCACACCGTCTGTCCGGGCTTGACCAGCAGGCGGGCCAGCAGGTAGATGGCTTCTTGAGAACCGTGGGTCACCACCACCTCGCCACCGGTCACGCCTCGCACCCGGCGGAGGTAAAGGGCCAGGGCCTCCACGATCTCGTCGCAGCCCCCGGGCGCCTGGTAGCCGAGCAACATGTCCGGTGACACCGTGCGAAGCACCGTGCGTACCTCGGCAAAGTACTCGTCCTTCGGAAACAGCCGCAGGTCGGGCTGCCCGCTGGGAAACGACCACCGCAAGGAGGGTCGGGGCTTGGCATCGAGCGGAGGAGCCGATACGACCCATTGGTAGGTTTCGGAAGACTTATCGGAGATGGGAGCGACCCGGGTAAAAGCGGTCGGCAGTTCGCCGACGACCCGATACCCTCGCCCCCGCTCTGCCACGAGCCAGCCTTCGGCCACGAGCTCGTCCAGGGCGGTCATGACCGTGTGCCGATGCACCCCCCATGACGCGGCCAGCTCCCGGGTCGAAGGCAGCAGGTCTCCCGGTCGCACCTGTCCCGTCTCCAGGGCCTGTCGCAGCGCGTCCGCCAGGGATCGATACTGGGGTCCGTCCGACGTCGACCTGAGTAGAAGTTCCCGCATACTGGTCGAATCAATTCTATGAAACTGGTCCTTTACCTTCGACCAGTTACCCCTTAGACTGGCGGCATGACGACAACGCTACGACGCAAGGAATTCCAGAGCGAGGACCTGTGGACCGTCCTCGACGAGGCCCGCTACGGCCACCTGGCCGTGGACGGGCCGGACGTCCGAGCCCTCAACTACGCCCGCCAGGACGACACCCTCTACTTCCACTGTGCCGAAGGGGGAGAGGTCGGCGGCTGGAGCGGGCGAGAGGCCTGTTTTGCGGTGGAGACCGCCATCCAATGGATCCCCTCCTACTGGCGCCACCCCGAGATGGCGTGCCCGGCCAGCACCTGGTACCGCTCGGCCATGGTCCGCGGCCGGTTGCGTGAGGTGACCGACCTGCTCGAGAAAGGCATCGCCCTGCAGGCCTTCATGGACCGCTACCAGCCCGAGGGAGGCCACCGACCCATCCGCGGCGACGACGACAAGTATCGGGGTCCGCTCAGCGCCTTGCGGGTCATGGCGCTCCGTGTCGAGTCCTCATGCTGCAAGGTCAAGATGGGCCAGCACCTCCCCGCCCCCGCCCGGCGAACGATCCTCCAGCACCTGGAGCAGCGCGGCGACTGGCGAACGTGGCGGGAGATGGCACGGGCCAATGAAGACCTCCCAGAGCTGTACCCGCAGACCGACGAACACGGACTGGAGTGGCGGGATGGTCTCGAGTGCGTCCCCATCGAAGCGGCCTGGAAGCTGCTCCAGACCACCTACTGGGCGGAAAAGCGGGACATCGCCACCGTCGGCCGCAAGCTCGCCCAGGCCGGCCTGGTGCTCACCGCCTGGGATGGCAACGAGTTGATCGCCCTGTGCCGAGTCGTGACCGTAGACGTCAAGGACAACTGGCTCTACGACGTAGTGATCGCCCCGCAGCGCCGCGGCCAGGGTATCGGACAGGCGCTCATGCGGCGCATCCTCAAACACCCCGCCCTGGCAGAGGTGGAGCGCCTCTTCCTCGACACCCGCGACGCCATGTCGCTGTATGCGAAGTTCGGCTTCGTCGAGCTCTATCGAAGAAACAACAGCACCTTCATGGTGCTGGACAGAAGAGAGACCGCCCCGCAGGACGAATGACCCCAACGTGCGGCGCGACTGGCTTTGGTTGCTCCTCCTGGTAGCGGTCCTGACCGCGGCCAAGGCACCGCTGTGGAGCCTGGATCGGCCCCTCGAAGCTGACGAGATCGTCTATCTCACCTTGTCCGAGCGCCTCCCCCACCGCTACGACCTGCAGGGCGCCAAGGTGCTGCAGTATGTCAGCCCCGAGGTCTACGACCGGCCCTTGTTCTTCCACCCGCCGCTCTTCTCCGCGTTGGTGAAGCTTGGCGGTGAGAACATGCTGGTTCCCTGGGCGGCCAACGCCGCGACCCTGTGGTTGGTCTGGTGGCTGGGGACGAGATGGCTGGACCGCCGGGGCGCCTGGTTCGCCACCCTCCTCTATGCTGCGTGCCCGGTGGCCTTTCTGTGCGGCTGTCGCTTGTGGATGGACGGTCTCCTCACCATGTGGATGACCGCCGCCGTAGCCGGTACGGTCTGGGCCCTCGAGAAAGACGACGATCGCCGCCTCATCGTCCCCGGGTTCCTCCTGGGCCTCGCCTCCCTCACCAAGCTGCCCGGACTCCTCGCGGCCCTTCCCATGGCGGTCGTATGGCTGACCTCGGGGAGGCCCATCCGGACTCGCCAGTTGGCCGCCGTAGTCGTCCCCGTCGTTCTCCTGCTGGGACCATGGCTTTTGACCTTGTATCGAGTCTACCACAGCCTGGGCCTCGCCGAGAGCCGCATTCCCGACGCTGAGCTGCCCCGCTTTCCGTTCATGGGCCTGGCCCGCAGCCGTCCCTTCTGGTTCTATGTCGCCGGCCTCCTGTTGGTGGCCCCGGCGCACTTCTACTCTTTCTGGGGCGACACCCGCATGAAGACGGCCACGGCCTGGGCCTGGGGGGTCATTGTCGCCTTGACATGGTTCAGTCTATCGAACACGTTCCAGCTTCGCTATATCCTGCCTGCCCTGCCGGCGCTCTGCCTGCTGGGCGGGTCGCGCCTCTCCCGGCTGCCTTCTCCGGCGTTTGGTATGGCGGCGGTTTTCATGGTCTACGCCATGGCGTGTGGCGTCTATGCGGGGCTCCTCCACCGAGATCTCGGCGATCTCGTCCCCGTGGTTCACCCCACCATTCCAGGGCTTTTCTAGCTGCTCTGCAGGCGGGGTGGCGGGACGACCTCAAGAATCTGATGCGCCACCTGTTCGATCTTGTTCTCCGCCGCGTGCCAGGTCGACGCTATCGACTGGCGGTTCTGGTAGATGACGGCGCCGCCATACACCACGCTGCCGGCAACCATGAGCGGAATGTTTCCGGTGAAGGCGCCCGCGCCCGTCATGCCCCCGGAGGCGATCTTGACCAGCCCCACGACTTTGTCGGAGCGCTTGCCCCCATGCGCGCTGTTGTAGATGTCCCGGGCGCCGTCGACCACCGAGCCCACCATGCCCGTGACCCCGGCGATGGGAGCGGCCACGTGGATCAGGGTGGCTGGCACCGTCTTGAACAGGGCCGTGTACATCACGGCCTGGGCGGCGTTGGAGACCGTGCCGGTCGCGCCCTGGGCGATGTCGACGTCAGCGTTGACCTTGGCGTTGGTCGACTGGGCGTGCTTGAGCTCCTCAATGCCGTAGACGGTCTCGGCAATCCCGCCGACGATGGGAATGTTGCTGGCGTAGCGCAGCAGGCGACTGGGATCGCCCGTCTGGTCGAGACTGTCCCGCGAAGTGAAGGCGCGGACCGACGGCCCTTGAATGGTTCCAAGCATGGTTCTTCGCTTCTCCGATCTATCCATGCCAGGATAGCAGAGACCGGGTCTGAGGAGATGGCAGAGATGTTAAAGTTTCCATGATTCCGCTCGCCTTGCAGTTGAACCCCGAGCCGTTCACGTTGTCCCATCAGGTCGACATGACCCTCAATCCGGGGACGGGAAAGCTACAAGCCAGCGACGTCTTGAGTGTGAGCCGGGTGCCCGCCGGCGGCGTGGCCCGCTTCCGGTTCATGCCGGTGCTACACGTCGATCGGGTCGATGGAGCGAAGAGCTGGCAGATGCACGGCAACCGGCTGGACGTGCTTTTTGGTGCAGAGCACGGCGCGTTGCCCGCCCGCTGTACCGTTCGATACCATGGTCAAGTGCCGGTCCACGGCGGTGTGACGCTCCTGGGCGAAGACTGGTGGGTGCCCAGCAACGTCGGGGCGCAGGGGCCGTGTCGCCTCACCCTGCACATGCCGTCGGGCTATCAGGGAGCGGCCTCCGGTGACCCGGCGGGCGCGTCGACCTGGACTTTCGGGCCGTTGCACCCCGGCATGGCCTTGGTGGCGGGGCGCTACCGGGTCTACCACTTCCGACGACAGGGGTTACCCATTTCCGTGTTCCTGTGGCCCGGGGACCCGGCCTCTCCGGACGACCTGGCGGATCGGGTGGACGCCGCCATCCAGTATTTCTCTCGCACCTGGGGGGCCTATCCCTACCGCAAGATCGACGTGTTGGAACAGGGGCAGAACACCCAGGCCGACACCGAGCCGTCGCTGATTCGCATGGCCCCCACTGTGTTGCATTCTCGGGCCCTTCTCGACGACTACGTACCGCACGAGGTCTCCCACAACTGGTGGGGCAACGCCGTCGTGGGGTGGTCGTCCGATACTTTGTGGTTCGAACCCTTCGCCGAGTTCTCCTCCGATCTCTATCGACTGGATCACCATCAGGAGGCGGAGGTTCGAGCGGAGCGTCACGCGACTCTGGCCCAGTGGACTCGGACCTACGGTTCGAAGGGCTCGACGGCCATCGCCCGCCTGGTCAGCTACGACGGGGCGGAGGTCGAAGACGTAGCCTACAACAAGGGATGCTTCGTCCTCTCCCAACTGCGAGACCTGATGGGAGACCACGACTTTCGCGACGGCCTGCGCCGCTTCTACGCCACCTGGCAGGGTCGCACGCCGACCTGGACCGATATCGAACAGAGCTTCGGCCCGCACCTGCACTGGTACTTCACTCAGTGGCTCCAGCGTGGAGATGCGGCTGACCTGGGTCTGCGAGACGTCCACGTGGCCAAGGCCGGCCTGGCATGGCAGGTGAGCGGACGGGTGGTGCAAGAGGGGCTGCCGTATCGGCTGCGCGTGCCAATAGCGGTCGACGGGCTGCGCTTTCAAGTCGACACGTGGGTCTCGTCCCAGGCATTTCACGTGACCGTCCCCCAACGACCTTCCCGTGTCGCCCTCGATCCGGACGAGCAGGTCTTCCGACTCATCCGTTCCGATACTAGCGTGAAGTTGTAGGAGGTTCCCGATGTTCGGCTTCCTGCGTGCCAAGAAGTGCCAATTGACGGCAGAACAGAAGGCTCTCTACTCGGCGCATTTCTGTGCGGGGTGCCACGCCCTGGCCGAGCTGGGGGGGCGGCCGGCAGCGCTCATGACGAACTACGATTACACGGTCCTGTTGCTGGTGGCGGGCGCCTTCGAACCCCCGCAGTCCATCCAGCCCGCGCCGTGCACGGCCTTCGCACCTCGTCGCGTCCAGGTACAGCCTCTCTCTCTCGAGACTCGACGTCGGGTGGCCGCCGTCAACCTGGCTCTCATCGAAGCCAAGATGCGAGACGACGTGGAAGATGAGGGCAAGCTCTCCGCTCGGGCGGTCAACGGTCTGTATCGCACCCGCTTCGAGAAGGCCCGGGAAGTGCTGGCCGAAGCGGGATTTCCGGGGGCCATGTTCGATACGTTGGGCGAGCGCCAGCGAGAGGTGGAGGCTCGAGTCGGGGCGTCTCTTTCCGACCTGGCCGAGCCCACCGCTGCTCTCCTCGGCACGGTGTTCCAGTTCATGGGTCCGGACCCGCACGCGGACGCGTTGGGCGCCCTGGGCCGTGCGGTGGGACGATACGTCTACGTGTGGGACGCCCTCACCGACGAGGCCGAGGACCGCCGCCGGGGCCGGTTCAATGCGATACACCATACGAGGCTGGATCGACCCGGGGTGCGAGAGTGGCTGGCCGTCGAGCTGAGAGCCTTCCGGCGGGCCCTGGCCCTGCTCCCACTGGGCGACCGCCGTCCCCTGGTCCTGGCCGTGGCGGCGCATCTGCGGGACAAACTGGAGGAAGCCGTTCCCAGCGTGCGGCCCGCGCATCGGATTCCATCTGTTCGACACCGACATCAGCGCCATGCAGGCGACTGCGATTGCGGTGACTGTTGCTCCGGCGTCGACTGCTGCTCAGGCGGTGCGGATTGCTGTTCCGGCGCGGACTGCTGCTCAGGCGGCGGCGACTGCTGTGGCAACTGCTGCACCCAGTGTGCCTGCCAGGCGTGTTGCGATTCTTGTTGTGGCCCCCGGCAGACTTGCTGTGGCCCCGAACCCTCGCCGTGCTGCGGTCGCACGGAACCGTCTCCATGCTGCGGGCCCTCAGACCCGACGGTCTACAACCGACGACAGTCTTCACTCAGTTGCCTGGGCATTCTCGTCGTGCTGGTCATCGTCGCCATCATCGTCGCGGTCATCTACTATCAGAGCCAGCGCCCACAGGATTCGGTCCCCCCGCCGCCCCCCGTGCATTCTCCCGCCAGTCATCCGAAGGTCCGAGCCTCAGGCGCCGACTGGCGGTGAAAGAACCGGTCAGCGTTTATAGGTGCCGATGAGCTCGCCCTGAGCCAGGACGTGGCCGGAGACGGCGTGCTCGAACTCGGCGTGGCTGTGCAGCGGAGGCAGGCTGGCATTCAGCGCCATGACCGTGAAGTGGTAGTGGTGGACGGCGCCCGGTGGCGGCGCTGGGCCGTCGTAGCCCGGCTTGCCAAAGTCGTTGGTGCCCTGCCGGCCGCCCTGCAAGATGGCGGGAACCTCCTCACGGGGCACTCCCGCCGGTAACGACCGGAGGCGGGCCGGAAGGTTGTAGGCAATCCAGTGGCAGAACGCGCCAGAGGGGGCGTCGGGATCCATGCACACGATGGCCAGGCTCTTGGCACCCGCCGGGGGCGCCGACCATGCCAGCGACGGCGACTGGTCGGCACCGTCGGCCGTGGCCAGGGGGGGAATCGGGTCGCCCGATCTGAACCCCAGGGAAGAGACGCCCAGGTGGCCCACGGCCCACGCCCCGACCGTCACGAGGAGAAAAATCCACCACCGCATACCGATCCCTTCGGTTGTCGACAGGGGGCTCCCTCCAGGTTATAAAAGCTGGCCGGCAGGGTATCCGCGTAGAGAAGAAGGAGGAGCATCATGCCCGAGACCACGCAGAAAACCGTATTCGAAGCCATCAAGACGAAACGGGCGGTCCGCGAGTTCCAAGATCGCCCGATCTCGGAGTACGACGTCAACCACATCCTGGACGCCGGGCGCCGCGCCCAGTCGGCCAGGAACCATCAGTCCTGGCAATTCATCGTCATGACAGATCGGGATTTGCTCGCTCGCATGGCCGACGCTTCGGAGCGCGCTGGCCATCTCAAAGGCGCGGCCTGTGGCGTGGCGGTGCTCATCTCGGAGGGTCCGTGGACGCTCTTCGATGCCGGCCAGTGCATAGCGTACATGCAGTTGGCGGCCTGGGAGCTGGGGATCTCATCGGGTATCGGAAGCTTCGCCGATCCAGAGAAAGCCCGCGGCATCCTGCACTTCCCCGCCGAGTGGAAGCTGGGCATCTGCCTCTCCCTGGGCTACGCCGCCCACCCTCCGGCCCCCGCCAAGGCAGGGGGTCGCGAACCCCTGGACAAGCTCGTGCATCGGAACGGCTGGTAGCAAACCCAAGCCGCAAGAGGACGAGCCGATAGGACCATGCAGAGAGTACCTACCTCGGCCAGGTCGTTCCCGCCCGCACCACCGCGCCGTCCGGCACGTCCGCCAGCAGCGTGCACCCGTTGCCGATCCGGCAACGGGATCCGATACGCATGCCCAGTGTCGTGGTGACGCCCATGCCCACGATGGTCTCAGCACCCACCGTCACCCCGCCCGCCAGCAACGCCCCCGGTGCGATGTGGCTGTAGTCGCCAACGACGCAGTCATGGGAGACCACCGACGACGTATTGATCAGAACCCCGAACCCCAGTCGAACCCGACTCCCGACATACGATAGCGCGAGAATCTGGTGGCCGTCGTCGAGCACCGCGCTCGGGTCGACCACCGCTGTCGGGTGCACCACGCCAGGACAGGCAAACCCCGCCTCGGCCAGGGCCGTGAAAATCGCCACCCTCGTGTCCAGCGTCTGGATGCCGCCCACCGCGTTCAGGGCCAGGTCGACCCCCGCCCCCCGCACGTCGGCCAGGCATGCCCGCCCACCCAGCACCTTCACCCCGAGCAACGGTTCACGCCCGGGCGCGTCGTCCACGATGCCGTGGACCTCCAACGCGAGGCTCTGCCGCAACAGGTCCACCAGGACGGCGGCGTGCCCCCCGGCGCCAAAGATGATGACTCGCCGACCGTCTCGAGGCCGAGGCCGTGAGGGCTGAGGGCGGGCCGCCCGCACCAGGGCCTCCGTGATGAGTCGTCCCCGAGGGAGGCTGTCGAGCGAGACCCCCAACTGCTCCGCCAGCCGCCGTGCCGGCTCGGTGATGCGAAGACTCTCCTCCTTGACCGGTGCCGCTTCCAGCTCCGACGGCGGCGCCTCGCCCACCACGCACAACATGTCGCCGGCCGTGACCCGCTGGCCCGCCGTCACCGCCAGTTCCTGCACGTACCCCTCGGCCTCCGCCAGCACCTCGACCGCTGACTTGGTCGTCTCCAGCGTGCAGATCACCTGCTCCGCCTTCACCCGGGCGCCCCGAGCCACCCCCACGTCCACCACCGTGGCCTCCGGCTCGTTGGCATTGAGCAGCGGCACATAGACGGTATGATTCAAAGACGACCTCCTCCGCGGACAGGCGCTGGCCCCCGCCCCGGCCAAATACCCAGGCGCTCATGATGGACGTGGCGGCCACCTCGGCACAACTCACCCTGGCCCTGCGCATGCGGGCCCTGGAATACAAGCTGCTGCACCTGTTTGCCAGCGGCGACGTGGGCGGTACCGTCCACACCTGTGTCGGGCAGGAGCTGGTGGCCGCCGCCCTCTCGCCGCACCTTCGCCCGGACGTCGACGCCGTCTTCGCCACCCACCGCGGCCACGGCTTCTTTCTGGCCTATGGAGGTCCTGCCGACGGCCTCCTCGCCGAATTGACCGGCCGCCAGGGGGCCTGCTGCGGCGGTCGAGGCGGGACCCAACACCTGCACCACGGCCACTTCTTCTCCAACGGCATCCAGGCTTCGGGGTCCCTGCACGCGGTGGGCTACGCGTGGGCGCTCAAGCTCCGCCACGAGCAGGGCGTCGCGATCGCCCAGATCGGCGACGGAACCCTGGGCGAAGGCGCTCTCTACGAAGCGTTCACCATGGCGGCCCTGCTCCAGGTGCCGGTCCTGTTCGTGCTCGAGCACAACGGCTTCGCGCAATCGACCGATACGACCGAGACCACCCCCGGAATCCTCGCTCAACGAGCCGCCGGTTTCGGCATCCCGGTGGGGACGTCCACCGGCGACGACGTGAGCGACCTCACCGCCTGGCTGGGGGAGGCGGTGCACTGCACTCGAAGCGGCGAGGGGCCACGTCTCCAGATCGTTCGCACCCGTCGGCTGCTGGCCCACAGCAAGGGCGACGACGATCGGGCGGCCGACGTTATCTCCGCCCAATGGGACGCCGATCCGCTGGCTCGGCTGATGGCATCCGATCCTGCCTGGAAGGCCCGCTATCAAGTCGAACAGACAGAATTGGACACCCTCACCCAGGAGGTGCTGGCGCGACCCCGTCTACCCGTCGACCTGGGCACCGCGCTGCCGCCACGAACCCCGGTGCGCTCGAGCGCCCTCCTCCCCACCGTCTCTCAGCGTGTGGTCGACGGGCTCAACCAGGGCCTCCACGCGCTCATGGCGTCGAACGAACGGGTGGTCGCGGTGGGCGAGGACATCAAGGACCCCTATGGCGGCGCCTTCAAAGTCACTCGAGGCCTCTCCTCCCGTTTTCCAGAGCGAGTCTTCTCCACACCCATCGCCGAAGCCGGCATCGTGGGGATATCGAATGGGCTCGCCCTGGCCGGCCATCGCCCCGTGGCCGAGCTGATGTTTGGTGACTTCGTTACCCTGGCGACCGACCAGTTGGTCAACGCCGCGGCCAAAATGTATGCCATGTACGCCGTCCCCTGCCCCATCACGTGTCGGGTCGTATCGGGCGGCGGGCGAGGGTACGGTCCGACGCATAGCCAAAGCCTCGAGCGGCTGTTCTGCGGGATTCCCGGGCTGCGCGTCGTCGCCCTCAGCCTGCGCCACGATCCCGAGACGCTGCTCCGCCAGGCGGTCGAAGACGACGCCCCGGTGGTCTTTGTCGAACACAAGTCGCTGTATGGCCGCATGACGTCTGTCCAACCTCCGCTAGGCTATCGGTTTCGGGAGGTCGCCGGCGACTACCCGAACCTCTGGTTCGAACCCGAAGAGGGGCGTCCAGTGGCCACCGTGGTGACCTATGGGGGCACTGCGGTGCTGGTCGAGGAGGTCCTCCAGCAGCTCCTCATGGAGCAGGAGCTGTTTGTCGATTTCATCATCGCATCCCAGCTCTGGCCTCTCGAGGTGGAACCAATACTCACCTCGGCGGCCCGCACCGGGCACCTCCTGGTGGCTGAAGACTCGGTGCCCGACTACGGCTTCGGGGCCGCCGTCATCGCAGCCGTCGCGCAAGCGAAACCGGTGCGAAGTCGGGCGGTCGGCGCTCGTCCGGTGCCCCTGCCGGCCGCAGTGCACCTGGAACAGGCCGCGCTACCGTCGGCGGCCGACATTCGAGCGGCCCTGCTTCACCTGCTCGGGTGATCCGCGACCAGCGCCTGCTGGGGATTGTGAAGCTGGAGATGTGCGTCTCAGTGATGGGAGGCCTGCTGGCCCAGGTCCATGCGAATGGTTTCTATTTGTGACTCATCCGGCAATCGTGTGGGTCGGGTAGAGCGTCTGGCAGGGGAGGCATGGGCCGCCGCGGTTCCCCAGCCTGGACACCGTTACACCTGATCAGGTGTGGTCTGCGCAGGGACTCGCCGCAAGACGACAATGGCCAGATCATCTCGAAGCTTTCCGGCCGCCTTGCGGCGGGTTTCCTTATAGATTTGGCTTACCACACTTTTCGGGTTTTCCAGGTTCGGATGCGCTCGGAGGATGTCGCAAACCCCGCCGTCCCCTGCGGGATCCGGCATGCGGGACGCCTCTGTGACGCCATCGGTGAACATGGCCAACAGGCTGCCAGGCTCCAGCTCAATGGTCTTCTGTTCGAACTCCATGTCGAGCAGCACACCGATGATGCCACCGGTCACGTCCAGACGATCGCACGTCCTGGTAGTGGGATGGAACAGGACCGGGGCGGGGTGCCCCGCATTGACGTAGGTGAGAGCGCCGGTGCGCAAATCCAGGCTGCCGAAGAACATGGTGACAAACATGCTTCCTGGCTGAGCTCAGCATGCAGGCCGGCGTTCAAACGCTCCATGACCTGCCGGGGCTCCGCGATCTCTCGCGCATAGTAGCGCGTCATGCAGACGGCCATCGAGGTATAGATGGCGGCCGACAGCCCTTTGCCGCACACGTCGCCGATGACCACGCCCAGACGGTCGCGGCCGATCCGAATGAAGTCGTAGTAATCCCCGCCAACCCGGTCCGTTTCAAAGGCTGGCTGATAGACCGAGGCGACCTGAAAGCCAGCCAGCTTGGGCACCTTGCCCAGAAAGCTACGGGCCAGCTTGCGGACGATGGAACGCTCGTGCTGCAGGGCTGACACCAGTTTGTTCCTGGCCAGCACCGCCTCGCTGAAGGCTGTGCCCTGTAGCGCGGCCAGGCTGCGGCGGTAGTCCGCCAGCAGGGAATGCCGTTCCAGTTCCGTCGTGACCGCGGCCGCCAGGTCATGGAGAACATCGAGTTCATGGTCATCCCAGGCGTGGGGATGGTGGCTCGCCGCGCAGAAGCTCCCCA
>DASYBA010000464.1:0-10691 GCA_036501005.1 Candidatus Xenobia bacterium
GAAGAACATCCGGGAGGTCATTACCGAATGCGGTGAACTGATGAACCAGGAGCCCGATCGGCGAGACTTTTTTGCCGAGAACCTGGCGGCTTACCAGTACGCCTTCGAGGCCCTCCAACGCGTGCAGGCCGGCTGCGCCCGCGGCGACTGGGACTGGATCGAGCAGGGCCTGAGCAGTCTGGACGCGGCGGTCGCCGAGGTCAACCGTCTCGTCGCTATCGAACAGGGCCAATAAAAGAGCCGCCAGCTCCAGGCTGGCGGCTTCTATCGAACGAACCTAGACCGCAGCCAGATGACGGGCGGCCGCGTACCGCTTCTCGATCACGCTCCAGTTGACGTTCTTGAAGAAGGCCTCCAAGTACTTGGGACGCTCGTTGGGCAGGTAGTCGACGCTCCAGGCGTGCTCCCAGATGTCGCAGACCAGCAGCGGCACGAAGCCGGCGGGATGGCCGTACTCGTGGTCCGAGGCCCAGAAGTTCTGCAACAGTCCGGTGACCGGGTCGAGATACAGGATGGCCCAGCCCACGCCCCGCATGGTGGCGACGTTCTTGAAGTCGGCCATGAAGGCGTCGAAGGAGCCGAAGCATTCGGTCAGCTTCTTGCCCAGGTCGCCGCCGTGATTCAGTGCGGCCGAACTGCCCAGGTTGTCGAAATAGAACTCGTGCAAGCGCATGCCGTCATATTCGAAGCCCAGACGGCGGCGCAGCTCGCCAGCCTGCGGCGTGCCGCCTTCGTTGGCCTTGTTCAGATCGTTGAGCTTCTGGTTCAGGGTGTTCACGTTGGTGACGTAACCCTGGTAAAGTTTGTAGTGGACTTCGAGCTGCTTGTCGCTCAAGCCGTCCAGTTTGAGGCTCCAGGAGCGAGCCGTGTAGGTTCCAATCATGCGTATCCTCCTCTTTCGTCCGGTGCCCTGAGCTCATACCCCGGGCAGCGACCGCCTAAACATTGGCGGCCGTGGGTTCTTCGCTAGGAAGGGTTCTTCCTGGCCGCCAGGAAGCCGCATCTGTGGATCTGCCCCGCCGCTTCACGCTTCTCGATACGACCATGCTGTGTATCGGCGGCACCATTGGATCCGGCATCTACCTGAAGCCTGCCGCCATCGCCACCCTCCTCCCCTCCTCGACCCTGGTGATGGCCGTCTGGATCGCCGCGGGCGTCCTCACCCTGCTGGGGGCCCTCACCTACGCGGGGCTCACCGCCGCTCGTCCCCAGCACGGCGGCCTCTATGTGATCCTGACCGAGGCCTACGGGCCGCTGGCCGGCTTCCTTTTCGGCTGGTCGCTGCTCGCCTTGCTGGAGACCGGTTCCATCGCCGGACTGGCGGCCGGGGTCGCCCAACTGGTCAGCGGGGTGTGGCCGCTGGGGGCGTTGGAACGTCCGCTGGCGGCCGCCTTGATCATCCTGCTCAGCGTGGCCAACGCCATCAGCGTCAAGGGTGGCGCGTGGGTGCAGAACCTCTTCACCGCGGTCAAGACGGCAGGCCTGGCGGCGCTCCTGACCGCCGGCCTCCTCTCCCACGGTCCCAGCCATCTGAGCGAGGTGGGCACCATCCCGGCCGGCCTGGCCCTGGCCTCGGCCTTCGGCGTCTGCATGGTGAAAGCGCTCTGGGCCTACGACGGCTGGATCAACCTGACGTTCGTAGCCGGCGAGGTGCGGGACCCCGAGACCACCCTCCCCAAAGCGCTGACGCTGGGCACGCTGGTGGTCATCGCCGTCTACCTGGGGGCCAACCTGGCCTACCATCGCGTGCTGCCCCTCGCCCAGGTCCAGGGAGCCTCCTCGGTGGGGGCCGACGTCGCCATGACCCTTTTCGGGACGGGCGCCGCCTTCGCCATGACCCTTCTCATGATGGCGTCGACGTTCGGCACCCTGAACAGCTCCATTCTCACCGGCGCTCGGGTCTACTTTGCCATGGCGCGGGCTCGGCTCTTCTTTCCCGTCGTCGGCCGGGTGACGGCCCGCTCGCAGGCGCCTGGCGTGGCGCTCGCGCTGCAAGCCGTATGGTCCATCATGCTGCTCGGCCTGTGGGGCACGTTCGACCGCATCACCGACAACGTCATCTTCATCTATTGGATTTTCTATGCGCTAGGCGCCATGACCGTATTTCGATCCGATATCCGACCCTGGGGATATCCCTGGGTACCGCTCATCTTCGTAGCGGTATCGGCGGCCCTCACGGTGAACTCCATCGCGCAGCATCCGACAGACGCTCTGCAGGCCTTCGTCCTGCTGGGGTCGGGGCTGCTCCTCTATCCTTTGTTCCAAGGGAGGCAACATGAAAACCTGGCTTCTGGCGATCCTCTGCCTGGGAACGGCGGTAGCTGATACACCCCGTTTATCGGCTCCCCACGTGTCGGTATCGTCCTGGACCGTCAAGGCCCACCTGGGGGCTGGAACGGCCGAGGTCACCGAAGACATCGACCTGGCCTCGTCTCAGGCCGGGGACGTCAAACTCACTGCCGACCCGCCCGGAGACTACGTCATCCTCAACAACCTCAAGGGCGGAGTGCACCGCGACTCGGCCACCTCGTGGACCATCCACATGAGAAGCCCGGGCCCCATCCACGTTCATTACCACGCCACCCAGAACGTGTCCACTCCCGTCCCCGGCGGCCTGGAACGGTGGACGTTCAGCGTCCGGCCTCCCATGGGCGACCGGGCCGGCAAGATTGAGGTGCAGGCCGACCCCGCCTGGGCCCAGGACGACGACCACCGCTACCAGGCCGAGGCCGCCACCGGCCATCTTGAACCGGTCGGCATGACCATCCAGATGCAGGGCACCCACCGGTTGATGGGCGCAGATGGCCACGTCATTGCCCTTCTGGTGGGCCAGGGCGTGGATCTGGCACCGTTCGAGGGCAAGACGGTGCAGGTGGTCGGACACGCTGGTCGCACCGTCGAAAACGGGACGCTGATCCTGCACGTCCGGCAGGTCTACCTGCACTGACATGGCACGTTTGGTCGTCGTCGGAGACAGTCTGGCCATGGGAGGGCGTTCGTACGCCGCCTCAACCCTGGACGTCTCCTTCCCCGGACTCGTCGCTCGCACCCTCGGCCTGAGCGCCGATCAGTTCCGCATGCCCGACTTCAGCCCGCACGGTGGGCTGCCGTTCAACCTGGAGTGGGCCGCCCGCCGCCTCGCCGCCGAACACGGTGAGCACATCAGCGGATTCCAGTGGGCCGCAGTGGCCCTGCGAGTCGCCGACATGCTGGAAGAGGTGCGCCACTACTGGGATAGCCCTCCCCCGCAAGATGACGTGCTGTACCACAACATCGCCTGCTGGGGCATGGAAGTGGGTAACGCCTTCCAGGTCACCTCCGCCTTCGTCGGCGAGGAGTACCGGCGGCGGCCCAAGGACGTGCTCCACTGGCCGCTCCTGGCCATCCTGCGCATTTGGGAGCGGGTGCTCAACCCCGCCGACCGCCCGGAGCGCAAGAACGACACCATGGTCGATATCGCCTGGCGCATCGCCGACCGGGAGGGCGGTATCGATCACCTCGTCGTCTCCATGGGCGCCAACAACTGCACCCGCGCCATTATCGAGATGGACTTGCGGGAAACCGACCTCATCGAGGTGCCGCCGCTGTCCGGCTTCACCGTCTGGACCGCGGCGGCGTTTGCGCACGAATATCGCATCCTGTGCTCCTGGCTGGAACGGGTCGACGCCCGCCACGTCTACCTGACGACCGTCCCCCACATGTCGGTCGCCCCCATCATTTCCGGACTCATGGCCGAGCCAGCCAGCGCCATCAAGGGGAGCTACTACGACTATTACGTGCGCTTCGAACCGCGCCGCCTGGATCCGATATGGGTGCCCCACATCTCCGGCGACGACATGCGGCTGCTCGATAATCGCATCGACGCGTACAACGCCGCCATCCGACACGAAGCGGAAAAGCGAGGCTGGGCGATCATTGACCTGTGCGCCCTGTTCGACGATCTGGTGTCGCCCGACAGGCGTGCTGCCCGACTGCCGGCCGAACTGGCGGACCTGACGATGGACGCCTTTACCATCGATACGGAAGGCAGGCTGGCCAGTGGCGGCCTCATGAGTCTGGACGGCCTGCACCCGACCGTCTGCTGTAGCGGGCTGGTCGCCCACCTCGTGCTGGAAGCCATGCGAGTACACGAGCCCGATGTGCCCGCTATCGACTGGGCCGCGGTGCGCGCCGCCGACACGCTGGTGAGCGATCCGCCTCCAGTGTTGAATGACCTGACCGAGATGGTACGCGTGCTGGACGACCGGATCAACCTGAGTCGCCTGCTCACCCGCTGGATCCGGATTTCAGCGTAGGAACCTTCCCACGAAGCCGTCGCACGGTGTCAGATAGAAGATGCGTTCGATAGGGCCAGCGGGAGGTATGCGCATCGTGCGAGTGGCTCCGACGTGTCGAAAACTGGCTTGCAGCATGGCGAGGACGTCGGGTTCTTCGCTCAAGGGGTGCCGATCGACATAGAGGCCCGGCTGCCCCTCGGCCTGCCAGTCCGACTGCCACACCTGGAACTCCCGCCCCAGCAGGTTGATGGGAAGCGTCCACGTGGGTCGGCCGGAGAAGTACCAGAGGGCGGATGACAGTCCGTAATGCTGGGTGACGACGATGCCGGGAAAGTCTCTCACGACCGCGGCCAGCGCTGGATAGGCGGGCAGCTCTGAAATGTCGTTGCCATTCCCGGTGGCCGTCCGGGAGAAGACGGACGGAGACAGAGAGGCCACCAGCAGCAGCAGGGTGATGGCTACGCCGGGCGCCACCACGGCAGGCGGAACCCACCGCCGTTCGTCTTTCGCCACCGCCATGGCGAGCGGGAGCCAGGCCATCAGGGGCCAGTAGATCTCGACGGCCTCTCGCGTGCTGAAGCATCCGAAAAACACGAGAGGCACGGCCCCCAACAGGAGCAGCCTGGCATCGTGGCGCCGTCGGAAGGCCAGGAAGAACAAGACGGGTGAAGCGACCAGGGCCTGCGTGCCGAGGTAGGACAGAAGCCCCGTGGGTCGGGTGTGGATGGCGTGTCGACTCCACGCCTGGAAGCGGACAGGCGCCCAGTCGTGGGCGGCATTCCAGCCCAGGAACGGGAGCAGCACCAGCCCGGCCACGCCCAGGGTCAGACCCATCTTGCGACGATCCTGGCGCATCAGATACAAGAGCCCGGGCAGCCATAAGACTGCAGTGAGCTTGCTCAAACCGGCTGCGCCGAGCGCCAGGCCGGCCAGCACCGGACGGTCAAGAGCGAGAGCCAGGACAGTGAGGGAGAGAAAAAAGAGCGCCGCGGCATCGGGCACTGCGGTCGAACCCTGCACCACCAGGTAGGGCACGAAAAGAACGAACAGGAGGGTGCGGCGGGCCTGGGCCGGCGACGCCCAGCGGCGGGCGATCGCCCACCAGCACACGGCGCTGCCCACGCCCATCAGAACGAAGGGCAGGCGGAGGAAGAAGGGCTGTGCGTACCCACCGGCGACCTGGGGCAGCATGAGCCACGCCACCATGGGGGGGTGATCGTAGTAGCCCAAGGCCGGATGCCGCGCCCACAACCAATAGTAGGCCTCGTCGCCGGTCAGCGGGGCGGCCGCCGCCACCACCAGCCGGATGACCAGCACACCGGCCGCCACGGTGACAAGCCGACGGTCTTCCACGGGCGGGTCTTGGGCGGGGCCAGGCCACTCCCTGCAGGTCGTGCCGGGCGCCGTCACCGAAGTTCCAACCCCCATGGAGGGCCGCACCAGAACCTTCGACGCCACGCTGGCAGGCGGCGCCGCCATCGTCGTCCTCTACGTCGCCGTGCGGGCGGCCTGCATGCCGATAGCTTTCGATGAGGCGTATTCCTTTTTCCGATACATGCCCCACCCCTTGCTGTTGGATACGGAAAACAACCACTTTCTGAACTCGTGTCTGATGGCGCTGTGGTCGCACCTCTTCGGAAATTCGGTTTTCTGGCTGCGGCTTCACTCGGTGCTGAGCGCGGGGCTGTATGCGATATTCTCGCTGCGCACCATCCGCTGCCTGCAGCACCCTGCGGTGAAGGCCCTGGCCTTCGCCATGCTGTTCTTGAACCCGTACCTGCTGGACTGGTTCTCTCTGGCCCGCGGCTATGGGCTGGGCCTGGGCCTGGAGGCTGTTTCTCTCTATTATGTCGTGCAGACGATCCAGGGGCCGCGCATCACCGCATCCGGATTGCTGGCCCTGCTCTCGGGCGGCTTCGCCACCCTCGCCAACCTGGCTTCAATCTACCCCACGGTCGTCACCCTCGCGGTGCTCTCCGGCTGGCGCCTGCAAGACCGCAGGTCGGGGCGGACAGAGCGGTTGCGGGACGTCGCCTGGTGGAGCGTATCGACCGTCGTCTGCCTGGTCCCGAGCGTGCTCATTGTGCTGCACATCCGCTCGGTGTTCCGGCTGGCTTTTCGCTACGGGGGCCATGTGGGGTTCTGGCCGGACACGGTCGGCTCGCTGATTGACGACTCTTTGTACGGGGCGGCCTATACCCCTTGGTTGCACGATGCGATAGGCCTGGGCCTCGGTCTGGTGGTGGCCGGAGCGCTGCTGGCCTGGGCCACCGGTCTGGCGCGCGAGGGGCCCACCCTGTGGCTGTGCCTCCTTCTGCTGGGAGACGCCTGCGCCATTGTGGCGGTGCATGACCTCATGGGCGCCCGCTACATGATCGACCGGGGCGCGGTCTGGCTGATCCCCGTGTTCGCATGGACCTTCGCCTTTCTCTGCGATCGCGCGGCGCGGCTGACCCCGTGGGTCTCCCACCTGGCGCTTGGCCTCTCTGCCCTCTGTTTGCTCCACGGCCTGGCGTCGGTCAACCTGACGGGCACGCCGGAAGAGCACGCCGATCTAGCCGATGCGGAACGGGCGCTGCAGGACTTGCCGGCCGGTGACACCCGCCCCGCCACTTTGTCAACCGTTTTCGGGCTGACCGAACAACTGCGGTTCTATGCCGTACAGCAAGGCATGGCCTGGCTCTCGATCAGCGACGATGTCGTACCGGGCAAGGATTTCTATCTCGTGCCGCGAGCTGACGCCGACCGGCTGGGAGGGAACCTGCGAGCCATCGCACACTACCGGCATGACTTCGTGCTGTTGGAGCGTTCCGAGCGGCAGTAAGGCCAAAATCTGGCAGGGCATGGCGGACGCGCCAAGAATGCGTTAACCGTGCCAGACCGGTCTGTATCGCGGCGCCGGGATCAGCTCGCCAGGCTTCTGCCCGTGGCGATCATCCTGTTGTTTTTCGGGGCCCTGACGGTCCGCACCCTGCGGGATCACAAGGCCCACGGCCGCCTGGCGACCCTGGCCAGCCTCGCCATCAACGCCCTCAATCAGCGGGACCCGGCCGAGATCGTCTCGCCTCCTCCGGTCACCGGGCACGCGAGTCTCTCGTGCGAGGCCCCATCCGTTCAACCCCACCTTCGCCAGGGCGCGCGTACCTCTGCCTCGGCAGTCAAGCTGGCCCGCGCCAGTCTGTTGCGGCCCTCGGTGCAGCTCGAGCCGAGCGGGGCAGGGTTGTCGCGGACGTCTCGCACCCGCACCTGGGAGGAGGGCGGGCTCGGCTACATGGTGTTGACCGACGAGTAGATCCATCCGGACGTTCCGAGCGCCATTACGGACGTTTGAACGGGGTGGATTCAATGATAAACGATACGCGGCATCCCATGGCCCTGGCCCAGTTTTCCCTTTTCCACGGGCTGTCTCAGGATGTCCTGGAGCTCCTCGAACGCGGCTGCACGGGCCAGACGTTCGCGCGCAGTGTGCTCCTGTTCGACATAGGCGACCCGGTCGACGGGTTGTACATGGTGCAGAGCGGCTGCGTGAAGCTTTATGCCATGTCGAAAGATGGCCGGGAACACATCCTCTCGGTGCACGGTGCGGGCGAAAGCCTGGCCGAGTGGTCCGTGTTCCTGGAAGCCCACACGGTTTCGGCCCGCAGCCTGGAGACCAGCCGCATCCTGATGGTCAACAAGAACGCGCTCCTGGGGGGGCTAAGAGCGGACGGGCCTCTGGCCATGCGGTTGATGGGGGCCATGGCCTCGCACGCGGATCATGCCGTCAACACCATTGTCGACCTCACTTTGAGGAGCGCACGAGAACGCCTGTGCCACCATCTTGAGATGCTGGTCGACGCGTCGCGGCCCGGGGCCCAGACCGTGACCCTCAAGACCAGCCATGCCAACCTGGCCAGCATGCTGGGGCTCACCGCCGAGACCCTGTCTCGGAGCCTGCGGCAGTTGAGTATCGAAGGCGTCGTCAGCCTGGCCGGGAGGCGCCGCATCGTGATCAAGGACCTGGCACGCCTGAAGGCCACCTGACCGGTTCAGCGGATGGCCGCCCGGGGCACGATCAGCACGGGACACGGCGACTGCTGGCTTAACGCGGTCGCCACGCTGCCCAGCAGGCGCTCCGCCAGGCGAGAGCGTCCGTAGGTGGCCACCACCACCAGGTCGATGTCATGCTGTCTGACGTAGCGAAGCATCTGACGGACCGGGTCGCCGTATCGCACCACCAGTCGGCTGCGCCGCTCGCCGGGCGGGTCTGGAGCGTGCACGCGCATCCAGTCGCGGGCCGTCTCGAGAGCGGCCGCCCGGTGCATCCGGACGGCCTCGTCGAACTCGCCCGCGGTGGCGGCGAACGTGCTGGCGTTCGACGGCAGGTGATCGTCCACGTACATCAGGATCACCTTGGCCCTCGAGGCGGCCGCCACTTCTCGGGCCACGGCCAGGGCGCTCAGCGACTCGTTCGACAGGTCGGTGGGAACGAGAATGCGGCGGGCGGGCAACTCAGGGCGTACCGGCCGCAGCCGTCGTCCTGTCCTGCACCTGGACCTCGCTGCCCTCCTGGAGGCCTTCCTTGCCCTGCACGACGACCTTCTCGTTCCCTGTCAACCCGGCCGTGACCTCGACTCGATCCGGGGTCTGATACCCCGTCTTGATAAGCACTCGGTGAGCGGTATCGTCTTTCAAGACGAACACGGTGCGGTGCTCGCTGTCGCCGCTCACTGCCGCCAGGGGTACGGTCAGCACGTTGTGGTGCTGGCCCAGCCACAGGTCTGCGTGCATCAACATGCCGGGAGACAAGACATGATGCGGATTGGGCATGTCGATTTCCGTGAGCATCGTGCGCGTGTCGGGGTCCAGCCGGCCCGACATGCGAGTCACCTGGCCGTGGAACCGTTGGCCGGGGAGCTCGTCGGCCAGCAGGCTGACCGACGTGTGGACGTGGACCAGCGGCAGATCGCTCTCCGGCACCTGCACGTACACCCGCACCGTGCTGAAGTCGGCCAGCGAGACCACCGGCTGGGCCGACTGCTGGGCGTTGTTGGCGGAGTTCTGGATGAGGGCCCCAGGGTCGAGGTAGCGGGCCGTGATGACGCCGGTGAACGGGGCCCGGATGTCGGCATAGCCCGCCAGGGTGCGGGCTTGCTCGGCCGACGTCTGGCTGGCCTCGCTCTGGAACCGGCGCTGCTCGTTTTGAGCTCGCAGGGCCAGCACCTGGCGTTCGGCCGCCGACTTCCGGCTGGCCGCCTCCAGCACTTCCTGCCGGGCCGCCAGGACGGCGTCATTGGCGGCCAGCAAGCGGGACTGGGCATCGTTCAACTGGGCCTGGGCAACGTCCACATCTTGCTGGGCGACCAGACCCGGGTCCCGGTCGTACACGCTCTTGATGCGGTGCCAGGTGGCCTGGCTCAAGGCCAGATCGCCCTGGGCCCGAACCACCGCGGCGCGACTCTGGTTGACGCGGGCCTGGGCGCCCTGGATTTCAGCTTGCATCTGGTCGACCTGGGCCTGCGCCCGGGCCAGCTCCGCCTGGTTCTCACTTTCCGCCGCCAGCGAGGCTTGGAACCCCTGGTGGGCGGCTTCGGCCGCCTGCACGGTTTCCGGCGAGTCGATGGTGGCCAGAACCTGGCCCCGCACCACGTGGTCGCCCTTGTCGACCGTCAAGGATTTCAGATAGCCTGCCACCTTGGCGTACAGGCGGGCTTGCTGCCACGGGGCGACGTCGGCCGGAATTTCGATCACGTTCGACATATCCTGACGGTGGGGCTGCTCGACCGACACGATGGGCTTCTGCATCACGTCGATACGGGGCTCGGCAGCCTTGTGGTGGTCGCCGCAACCGCTCGCGCCGACGGCCAGGACGAGGGCCAGGCCCACTTTCAAGTGCGTTTTCATGGTGTCGGTTCTCCTGTGCGTTTCACGTAACTGTAGAGAATGGGAAGCAGATACATCTTGACGACGGTCGATACGATGAGCCCGCCGATGACGGCCCGGGCCAGGGGGGTATTGGCTTCGCCGGCGTGCAGGGCGGTGGGAACCAGACCCATGATGGCCGCTACCGCCGTCATCAGAATGGGGCGCAGGCGAATGATGGAGGCCTCCACCACAGCGTCAAAGGGAGAGGCGCCCTGGTCGATCCGCTGGTTGGCAAAGTCGACGATCAAGACACTCGACGACACCGTCAGTCCGATCACCATGATGGTGCCCAGCAGCGACTGGACGTTCAAAGTGGTGTGCGTCATCCACAGCATGACCAGCACCCCGGTGAACGCGGGCGGCACCGAGAACATGACCACGAACGGGTCCATGAACGAGCGGAACTGCGTCACCATGGCGAGGTAGACGAGCACCACCGCGAGGCCCAGACCAAAGCCCAGGCTGGAAAACGACTCCTGCATGGCGGCCGACTCTCCGAGCAGGCGTACG
>DASYBA010000465.1:0-4578 GCA_036501005.1 Candidatus Xenobia bacterium
TTCCGGTGGCGATAGGTCCAGGGACACACCCGTTCCCATACCGAACACGGCCGTTAAGCCTGGATCCGCCGATGGTACTGCACGGGTAACTGTGTGGGAGAGTAGGTGACTGCCGGGATCTCTTAGAAGGGCTCCGCTCTAAGCGGGGCCTTTCGTCTTTTCGGGGCCGTCACCAGCGCGACGAGCCCCTCGGGGGGGAGCGGACTTTTCAAGTTTCGGGCAGGGCTCCCACATTCGCTGCCGAAAAGGTGGCACTGGCGCGAGGCCTTGGAATAGGCTAGCGAGCTAGATGGGAGCACTTTTGCCATGCAGAGCCCGTTTATCCCCCCCTGCACAGATGCGCGCAGGCCAGGCTTTCGTACGACTTTTCCCCTTCTAGGGGGGCTGCTTTTCGGTCTAGCGCTGCTGCCTGCGACGCCGGCGCACGCAGCGCCGTTCACCGCCTTTAATGGGGACTTCAGCCAGGTCAGCAGTGGCTCTGCAAACGTCTATTGCTTTACCGATTGGACCGGACGCGAATTCGGCTGTCACGCGGACCATCCGTGTGGCCCATGCAACACAGTAACAACGAACCCCTTGACGCTGACCTCGATGCACACCGGTAGTTCTTGCGACCACATTTGTTTCTCTGTATCCCAGTGCATTACCGGTCTGACGGTCGGGCATACCTATACCCTCTCTTTCACGGAATCGCAGATTGCTACCAGCACTGCGGTCCCGTTCCAAACGGTGGAGGCTGGGAATTTTTTCTGTGTCGATTTTGATGGGCACCACGATTCGGTTCAAAATGTTTCTTTTGATGGAGTAGCAACCCTCGCGCAGGGAGGTTGCTTTAGTTTTACCGTGACGCCCTCCTCTAGTACGGAGTCTTTGACGGTGATGGGAGCTACCAGCGTAGATGGTACCGGGAGTACCGGTACCGCCCAGATTGCCTCTCCCTTTATCACCATCACCGACGATTCTGCCCCTGAAATCGATGCCCGGTCAGCCGCCATCCCTGTCGCCCTGGTGGGGGGGGGGCTCGTGGTGCTCGGCGCGGACCGGCGCAAGAAGTCGGCACCCGGGGGGTAAGTTTTTCGGCCGGCACGGCACTGGGGCGGCTAACACAGGAACTGCCCGGCCCGGACCGAAGGGCCCCCTTGCATGCTGCGCCGTCTCCGATCTTTGCCTGGCCAGCCTGTGTGGCTGGCGGTTTTGTGCGTGGCCTGCCTGGCGCTTCGCTCCAACTGGTGGACGACCGACGTCTTTCGAGACATGGACTATTACGGTTATGTCGTCCAGGGCATGTTGCGAGGCGGCCTGCTCTATCGTGACATCGATACGGACAAGCCAGCCCTCCTGTTCTATCTTCTCATGCCGTTTATCCGCGCGTGTGGGGTCACGTCGTACCTCGGCATGCACCTGGCCGCCTCGGTAGGCGTCGTGGGCACCATCCTGGCCACGTATTGGGCCGGCACCCGCCTGGGGCCCCGTGTCGGTTGGTTGGCCGCCGTGTTCTTCGCCGTGTATAGCTTGAGCCCGACGATGGAGTCGTTCACGCCCACCATTGAGCATTTCATGCTACCTTTCACGGTCAGCGCCCTGGCCCTCGTGCTCGGCCGTCCCAGTCCCAAGGCTGCCGCTCTGGCCGGCATCTGCCTGGGCCTCGCCACCATGGTCAAGCAGTCCGCGCTCTTGCTGGTGGCGGCGGCCGTCTTCTCGCTGGCGGGCAGTCCTTGGGCCATCGCGGCCCTGCTAGCGGCCTACCTAGGTTCGGGGTTGACGTACGTCGGTTGGCTGGCGGTTCACGGCACGTTCCTGGACTTCTGGAACGGCTGTGTTCTCCGCATCATGGTCTATAATGGGCCGCCCCACTACCACCAAATCGCAGAACAAGCCGGTTCTTGGGTCAAGACTCAGCTTACCCTCTGGGGTGCCGCCTTGCCCGGTCTGGCGCTGTTGTTCCGCACCCAGCGCGAGCAGGGCCGCCGCATGGTCTGGTGGCTTTTGGTGTCGTGCCTCGCCACCGACGGCGCGACCTTTTTTTTCGCGCACCACTTTCTCTTGTTGCTCCCCTTGCTGTGCTTGCTGGCGGCCGTGGTGGCCGCCGCACTGCCTGGACGCCCTGTGCTTCTGGGCCTCTTTGCCCTCTCGTTCGCCTGGGACACCGGCCACCTGGTAGACACCATGCTGGCCGGCCCTGCGGCCGCGGAGCGGGCCGCTTGGGGGGACCTCTTCGTGCAGGGCACCCAGCTCGCCCGCTGGCTGCACGCCCATACCGAGGACGGCGACACCATCTACAACTGGGGGGTGGAGTGGGAGCTGTACTATGCCTCTGGGCGTCCCTCCGCAACCCGCTGCATCAATATCGAGCCACTCCTCTACTGGGCCAGCAAATGGAGAGCCGACAATACCCGTCTCAACCGCTACTTCGACGAAGAGCAGCAGCGCATCTGGTCCGAGGTGGTCACTCGCAGACCCCGCTACATCGTGGTGACGGCTCCCTTCGTCAACCTGTCCAATCCGTACTTTGTCCTGCCCGACGCCATGTCGCGCTATACTCAGGAGCAGTACGTGCCGGCAACGGTTCCAGGCATTACCTGGTTCTACGTCCTGCGGCGCAAAGACTCGTAAGGATCTGTCAACCCGCTCCGGTCGCCTGGACCAGGGCCTGAGCGGCCTCGCGGGCGTTGGCGTAGCGGTCTTCGGGGGCCCGGGCCATCATCCGATCGACCCACCCCGTCAGCCCCTTGGGCAGCGACGGATTCACGCTGGCCAGGGTGGGAAAGTCGCCTTTGGAAATGGCCATGAGCGTCGCTCTCAAGCTGACCCCTGACGGCAACGGCGTGCGGCCGGACAACATGTGATAGGCCATCGCCCCTATCGAATAGAGATCGCTGCGAACTGTCACGTTGCGGGCATTGAGATGCTCGGGCGACATGTACTGGGGCGTTCCCATGGCCTGGTGGTTGCGGGTCTGGTATCCATCGGCCTGGCGGGCGATGCCGAAATCCATCAGCTTGACGCTGCCCGTGCGCAACAACATGACGTTATCCGGCTTGAGGTCACGGTGGATGATGTTCTGCGCGTGCACCACCGCCAGGCCATCCAGCAGCTCCAGGAGCCAGCCCACCACCTGGGCGTAAGGCAGGGGCCGCCCGGCCGCGCGGTCGACGTACTCCTGGAGAACCTCCCCATCCAACCGATCCATCAAGATGAACACCCGCTGGCCTAGCTGCTTGGGCATCTTGCCCCAGTCGAGCACTTTGAGGATGGCCGGGTGATCGATAGAGCGACCGATGCGCACCTCACGCTCAAACCGCTTGTGAACGTCGACGTCCTGTATTTCATCTTGGAGCACTTTGGCGGCCCGCGTGGGCACCTTCGCCTGATGGGGATGGGCATCGTACACGACAGAACTTGAGCCTACGCCCAGGATGTCGCCGAGCGTGAAGGCGTCTCCCTCGTTCGAGATGATCTCGGTGCCCCGCAGCCGGTTGACGTTGACCGGCCCGAACGTGGTCGCCGGCGACGCTGGCATGGGCGAGGGCGCCCGGTCCGTCGGAGCGTAGGGTTGGACTGGCATACCCCGATGGCTCCGCCACCACCACCCTATCGCGCCCGCCGCCAGCAACACGGCCACGAAGACCACCAGCATGCCCACCCGGTGCTATTGGCGCGCTCGGGCTCCCATTCCTGGAAAGGTCAGGGCGAAGTCCTGGCGGCTGGCCCAGCTCAGACCGGCGACCTGGCCCAGGGCCTCGAGGGATTCGCCGGTAGCGGTAGACGCCGTAACGTTGTCTCGCACCACGGTCGTGGCGTCGCCTACGCTGCCTCGGGACACCAGGGTGGCCGCATTGCCGCTGTCGACCTCTTCGAAGAGCTGGTCTCCCACCGTGCCGCTGCCCACCAACTCGGGCCCGTACGGACCATACTGGGTCTGGAACCGCTCGTGTACGACCACGCTGCCGACAGACCCGTCAACGTGGGTCCCATCGGGGCCATCGACATAGTCCAGGGCCTCGTCCGATTGGCCGATCTTGCCGACAAGGTGCAGATTGCCAGACGTATCGAATGTCCACGTCTCGTCCAGCCGAGCGTTGCCAATGGTGCCGGACACGACCATGGGCCCTTGCGGGTCAGCCATCCGATACTGGAGCTGATAGTCGGTTTGGTCTCCGAGGCACGCGCCCAGGGCGCCATCCAGGCCATAGCCCTGGCGGCGAGCCTCCTGGAGGGCGTTGAGGGTGGCCACCATCTCGGGGGTGCGGAGGGTCGGCAATGCCGTGGCCTTCTCCGCGGTGTCGATCACGGAAAAGTCGGGGGGAGAAATCGGCGTGCAGGTCGAGGGCGCACCGGAACGGGATGTGGGAGCCTTCGGTGCGGTCGGGGTCGCGGAAGAGACCATCATGGCAGTCGTTCCTCTCTGGTGTCTGTCTATAGCCCGGCCAGCGTACCAGACGTTGCCCGGCCTGCCAACGCCAGTCATGTTAACAGATTGGTTCGAGTACGGCCAGGCACCGGAAACCTTTGCCATGCACGAGCTGCGGGGGTGGTCCGACTATCGCTCGGGGGCACCGCTGGCGTGGTGGGGCTCCA